>CALMAR010000463.1 GCA_937859855.1 uncultured Kineosporia sp. | reverse complement strand
CGCCTCACCGAGCGCGCCGAGGAACTCATCCATCACATCGGCGGCGGCGGGCGAGAACATGACTCCGTCGCTGCCGACCTCCATCACCCCGAGCGCGACCTTGGCGTCCTCGGAGTCCTTGGGGTCCGTGATCTCCTTGATCACGATGGTGTGACTGCCCTGCAGTGAGGCGATCACCAGTTCGAGCGGGATGTTGGTCGGGTCGGGAAAGCGGACGCAGATGTAGCGGTGCGCCCGGCCGTGCCCGATCGCGATCAGCAGGTTCTCCTGGTCGTGGGCCGACACCCGGAAAGAGGTTGCCACACCTTCGGTCTGAGCTTGGGCCAGGACATCCAGGTCCTCGCTGGAGACAACCCAGCTGCGCCGCTCGTCGCCCTGGGGCAGCAGCTCCTTGTCGCGGGCCGTCTCGTACTCGTGCCGGTCGTTCACGTGCAGCACGCGCAGCACGCCATCCGGCAGCGAGTCCACGTAGCGTTCGGCGTTCCATGGATAAACGACGACCGCGCTGTAACCGGCCTCGATCGCCCGCCCCAGCAACTGGTCAGCGTGCGTGGCCTGATCGAGGTTGGCGGTGTCGTACCAGGCGTGGATCCGGGTCGACAGGTCCTTGGAATTGCTCATGCTGACGTTGGTCTCCCTGCGCTGTGTCCGAGACGGTGAGCAAGCCTGGAAAATCGGTCATCCGGGAAGAATTTCCCACCCTCTGAGCCGGTCATTCCTGGCTGCCAAGAATCAAGGTAAAGGGGCCTGAGGAATCCCACCTGGGAATCCCCGAAATAGTGTCCGCTCGGTCTAACTTCAGTTTTCCTACTGCTGTTTTGCCTGCTCAGAGGGCACATCGAGCTCAGTAGTCACTCACCGGTTCAGGTCAATGGCTAGGCCGAAAAGGTGAATGCGGGCCGCGACTGAACCGGATTCCATCACAAGCACCAGCAGTGTTCAGTTCTCACTTCGGCTTTTCTTGTTCTGGTCCTGGTCCTGGTGATGTCACAGACCGGGGCGGCGCCCCGATGCTCATCGCCATCGGCCCGGTGACGCCGGCGAAAAGGTCACCACCCTTGTCGTCGACCACGACGAACGCGGGAAATCCTGGACCTCGATCCGCCGGATTGTTCCCATCCCCAGTTCGGGATACTCCAGCACCCCGACCTTGCGGATACAGTCCTGAGCCAGCCGCGCCGCCGGGCCCCTCCGGCATCAAGACGTCCTTGAACTCGGCGTGGCGATGTCCCGGGCCACTACCAGCGGGCGGCTCCGGAGGCGCTCAGCTGGGGGCGACCAGGGCGATCATCCGGTCGATCTCGTCGATGATGGCCCGGGTGGGGGCTCCGGACGACGCGATCCGGCGTATCTCCAGCAGTTTGGCCAGGGTGGCCCGGTCGGCCTGGGCCAGTACCTCGTCGGCTCGCTTCTGGGCCAGCTCGCGCCGGGCGTCCTCCTGGTCATCCTGATCACCGTTGAACAGTGTCTCGATGGCCGCGACCAGCCGCGAGAGGACGCTATGGACGACCCCGGCCGCGAAGCCGCCGACCAGCGCGACGGCCGGGCGTCCAAGCGTGGACAACGCCGTGTCACCGCCTGATCCGAGGGGGATCAGCTCGGCCAGGATCAGGCCGGAGGCCATCCCGAGCAGAATCCGCTGGAGATAGGTGTGGTCGAACTCGGGGTCATAGGTGCCGCGGGAAACCTCCTTGCTGGCCCGGTACAGGCTGGTAAGGCAGGCGCCGAGAGCAGCCGCGCAGATCAGGAACAGCTCGCGCAGCAACAGGGTGCCGAAAGCCTGACCCGAGATCCCTTCGCTCAGGCCGATTCCGGCGCTGGCCGCACGCGCCTTCGGGGTGGCGGCCAGCAGCACGAAGATGGCCAGAAAGGCGAAGGTCGCGTACACCAGCCAGCGCACCAGTGGGACTGTGCTGCCGCCGGCCGCAACGGCGCCCCGGCCTGGCCGGGTCCGGCCCAGCTTGGGGTTTCCCGGCGGCGGCGCTGCACTGGCGCCGCCCTGGCTCTTTTGTCTCGGAATGGCGGCGGTACGCAATGGCTTTCGGACATCTCGGTAACGCTGCAGCAGTTCCAGAGTGGCGGGGCGAGCCGGAGCGATCATGCGGCTCAGGTCGCGGTGAGCCCGGACCAGCGCCTCGGTCTGAGCCCGGCGGTCGGCCTCGGTGCCCGCCGGGCTCCACCCCTCGCCGGCCAGGTCGACGATCGCGCCCTGATCCCGGACAGCCTCGAACATCCACGCCTGCGGGGCCGGGGTCAGACCCTTGTCCAGGACGTATCCCAGCATCACCTCGACCTGGCGCCGGAGGCGGTCCACCTCGTGACCGGTGCGAGCGTCAATGCTGCCTACCGTCGCCAATGTTGTATCCGGACCCACGACGTCCCCTTTCGAGAAGCTCCTCTACTCGTGACTGAAGGTAGTTGGTTGACTGCATATAGCTAGACTTGAAACCCGATGGCGCGCGGAAAGTCCAACGTTCGGGCCAGCACTCCACCGCTGGAATGCCGATGCCATACGAAGGGCCTTCATCACACGGGTATCCGCTGCCCCAGAGCCTGCTCAGATGTCACCATCAGGCGTGGATCATCCTGTGCCGGCGGCGAAAGCGGCGCTGAGCGAGCTGCTGGCCGGCAACCGCCGATTCATCGAGAACTCGCGCGAGCATCCCAATCAGGACGCCGACCGCCGCGCGCAGATCGCGCAGGGGCAGCGGCCCTGGGCGTTGATCTTCGGCTGCTCGGATTCCCGGGTCGCCGCCGAAATCGTCTTCGATCGCGGGCTGGGCGATCTGTTCGTCGTCCGCACGGCCGGGCATGTCATCGACGACGCGGTGCTCGGCTCCATCGAGTTCGGCGTCGACGTGCTCGGCATCCCGCTGATCGTGGTGCTCGGGCACGACCGGTGCGGAGCGATCGAGGCCTCTATGCAGGCTTACCTGAGCGGCGAGCTGCCGCGAGGCTACCTGCGCAAGGTGGTGGAACTGGTGACCCCGAGCGTGATCAGCGCCCGGGGCAAGGGCGCGGCCGATGTCGACGGGATCGTCGCCGAGCACTCGCTGAACACCGCTGCGCTGCTCACGTCGTCAGCCGCGATCGCCCGCCGGGCCAAGGCCGGCCAGGTAGCGATCGTGGCCATGCGATATGCGCTGGCCGACGGTGAGGTCCGGGTACTGGGATCGGTGCCCGAAGGCCTCGGCGCCGCCAGCTGAGCCGCCCGGACTGAGGGCCGTTGGCCGATATTGGTGGCTTCGCCCCTGATCAGCTTCCTCCGTACGACGCCGAAACCTGACCGAGCGGCTCTTTCGGCTCGGCCGTTGGCCGGAGTGCGGCGATCTGTGAGCTGGATTGCTGAACGTCACAACTACCTTGAGTGAAAGGCAGCAACGTCGGCAACCTCATGAAGGGGATCATGATCATCCAGCCAAGATCGGGAGCACGGCACCGGGTGGCACGATCACCCGATCACGGCGCGGAAGCGGTTGGGCAGGCTCTGCTGATCGCCGCCGTCGCCGCTGGAGCGCTGGCCGCGGGGCAGTTGTCGCAAGTCGTGGTGAACGGCTTCCAGACCCTGATCGACGCTCTCAGCTGATCTCCCGGGACCGGGCCGCCGCGAAGCCTGCGGCGCGCCGGTCATGCGCCCGTCCCAACCGGGAGGATCAATGACGTTGAATCGGCCTCCAGAGCGCAACACTTCCGATTGATCCTCCCGGCCGGAGCGGTCGCCCGCTATGGATGCGTCATCGAGCGGACGTCCAGCAGCCGGTCGAGATCAGCCTCGGACAGCTCGCCCCGCTCGAGCACACCCAGCTCGATCGCCGCCGCTTTGATCGTGATCCGCTGAGCCACGGCGTGCTTTGCGATCTTGGCCGCCGCCTCGTAACCGAGCGAGCGGGCCAGCGGAGTGACGATCGACGGCGAGGACTCGGCCAGCGCCAGCGCATGCTCGGCATCCGGCTGCATTCCGGCGACCGTCCGCTCGGCCAATAACCGGGAGCCGCTGGCCAGCAACCGGATCTGCTCCAGCAGCGCCCGGGAGATCACCGGCACCATCACGTTCAATTCGAAGTTGCCGCTGGCCCCGGCCCAGGCGATCGTCGCGTCATGGCCCGCCACCTGAGCGCAGACCTGCAGAACCGCTTCTGGCACAACCGGATTCACCTTGCCAGGCATGATCGAGGATCCCGGCTGCAGGTCGGGCAGATGTAACTCGCCCAGGCCGGCGTTGGGACCGGACGACATCCAGCGCAGGTCGTTGCAGATCTTGGTCAGGCTGACCGCGATCACCCGGAGGACACCGGACAGCTCCACCAGCGCGTCCCGGGCGCCCTGCGCCTCGAAGTGATCCCGAGCCTCCGTGATCGGCAGGCCGGTGGCCTGAGCCAGCTCGGCGATCACGGCGGCCGAGAAACCGGGCGGAGTATTGATGCCGGTACCGACGGCGGTTCCGCCCAGGGGCACCTCGGCCACCCGGGGCAGGCTGCCTTCCAGCCGCTCGATCCCGCGCCGGATCTGCGCGGCGTGGCCGCCGAACTCCTGGCCCATCGTGATCGGAGTGGCGTCCATCAGGTGCGTCCGCCCGGCCTTCACCACGTCCTGCCCGGCTTCGGCCTGCCGCTCGAACGCCTCGGCCAGTGTGACCAGGGCGGGTTTCAGTTCCTCGCTGAGCGTCCGGGCCGCCGCCACATGCACGGCGGTAGGAACGGTGTCGTTGCTCGATTGCGAGGCGTTCACCTGGTCGTTGGGGTGGACCGTTCGTCCCAGTGTCCGGCTGGCCAGTGCGGCCACCACTTCGTTCACGTTCATGTTGGTAGACGTGCCCGACCCGGTCTGGAAGACGTCTATCGGGAACTGGTCGGCGTACTGGCCATCGGCGATCGCTGAGGCGGCGGCCTCGATGGCGGTGGCGACATCCGGTTCGATCACTTTCAGCCGGGCGTTCACGATCGCGGCGGAGCGCTTGATCAGGGCCAGGGCCTGAACCACCGCCGGATCGATCCGGACCCCGCTGATCGGGAAGTTCTCCACTGCACGCTGGGTCTGCGCCCCCCACAGGGCGTCTGCGGGGACCTGCACCTCACCCATGGAGTCGTGCTCGGTCCGCCAGGAGGTCTTACTGTCATCGCTCACGGGCGCCATCCTCGCATCACCGCCCGCGGCCAGGCGACGGCCGTAAGGGCGCACTGACTCAGGCCGCTCCGGCCGATTCAGTACCAGCCGTGTCCCTGGCTGTGGGACCAGGCGCCGCACGGGGTGCCATACCGATCGGCGATGTAATCCAGGCCCCACTTCATCTGGGTCACCGGATTGGTCCGCCAGTCCGGACCGGCCGAAGCCATCTTGCTACCGGGCAGCGCCTGCGGAATGCCATAGGCACCGGACGAGGCGTTGTAGGCCTGGTAGTTCCAGCGGCTCTCCCGGGTCCAGAGCGAATCCAGGCAGCCGAACTGGCTCGACCAGCCGCGATCGGCCAGCAACAGCCTGGCCACGGACTGGGGGTCGCGCTGGGCGTTGCGCATCGCCCGGGCCCGGCGCTCGGCCGCCGCCTTGATCCGCGCGGCAGCAGCCTGGGCCTGGCCAACAGCGGCCGTGTACTTGGAATCGGCCGACTCGTGCTGGGCGATCGCCTGGGCGAAGGCGTCCGCCTGGGCATTCACCGCTGATTCCTGCCGCTGGGCGGCGTCCGCGAGAACGGCCGAGGCAGGAAGGGCCTGGGACAGAGCCAGGACTCCACTGGCCTGCCCGGCGGAGGTCGCGGGTTTGGCCGCGTGCGAGACGCCGGCCAGTGAGGTCACCGCCACACCCTCAGCCCCGACCACCAGCGCCAGCACCAGCAGGCGAGCGGCATGCGTCTTGCTGCGTAGCGAGGTCCTGGCCCTGGCTGGAGCGCTGTCCTTGGACCGGGTGGCCGGGACGGCAGCGTCCTCACCTCGGCGGCGGACCGGCCGCGAGACGGTGTCCTTCAGACCCCAGTCGGCCGGGTCGAGGCCGGGACTGGGCAAGGCGGCCAGCTCAGCCGGGGCGATCGGTGCTTCGGGGCCGATCTGCTCGCCCTCCAAAGGCGGGCTGAGCGGGACGGCGATCGGAACGGACGGCTGGGTGGGCGGTGCGAATGAACTCTGCCGGGAGAGCCGTCGCGACGGCAGTGTGATCCCGGCCGGACGGGTTGTGGTGGCCTGCGGAATCGGCAGTACCGCCGGAGTGGGGACCACGGCGATGGGTAGGTGCGCAGGATTGCTGGGTTGGCTGGCCGGCTGGCTGCCGCGCAGGTTGAGCCGGCGGCCGGGCTCAGCCGAGCGGGCGCCGCTGACC
>CALMAR010000462.1 GCA_937859855.1 uncultured Kineosporia sp. | reverse complement strand
GCCACGAACGCCCCCACCTGCTGCGGGCCGCACTCGAGGGTGTCGCCTTCGCCATCCGCGACGCTTTCGAGCACATCGTGACCTCCACCGACGACGCCTGCATCCTGCGCCTGGCCGGCGGCGGCACCGCCGAACCGGCCTGGCGGCAGCTCCTGGCCGACGTGCTCGAACGACCCCTGGCACCGGTGGACGTCGCGGCCGCCTCCGGCCTGGGCGCCGCCCTGCTCGGCGCGCTCGCCGCGGAACTGACCGACGAACCCACCCTGATCGCCGATCGCACGACACCCGTCCAGGTCGCGGCCCGTCCCCGGACGAAACTCCAAACCCTGTACCGCGAAAGGCACGACGCCTTCCGCGCCCGAGTCACCGCGCTGGCGGACGCACCCCGGGTCGCAGCCGACACCACCTGACCACCATCGACATCGCCTGGCAACGAGAGGAATCCGAACCATGGCCGAGCCAGCCGTCACCCGCACCGACAGTGCCCCGGCGACGATGCGCCGAGTCGTCGTGTCCGCCGACAGCATCGACGTCCAGACCGCCGACGTACCCATCCCCGGCGCTGGAGAGGTGCTGGTGCACTCGATCGTGACCGGTGTCTGCGGCTCCGACACCCATGCCGCGCACGGTCGGCATCCGTTCATCACGCTGCCCTACCACCCCGGCCATGAAGTCGTCGGTGTCATTGCCCAGGTCGGTGACGGTGTCGATGCGATCTCGCCGGGCGACCGCATCACCGTCGAGCCCGACCTTCCGTGCTGGCAGTGCAAGCAGTGCCGGCAGGGCACCGAGAACCTGTGCGAGAACCTCCGGTTCTTCGGGTGCGTGCACGATCAGGGCGGCATGGCCGACTACTTCACCATCGACGCCCGACGCATCCACGTCCTGCCGGCGGGGATGGACTACCGCACCGCAGCTCTGATCGAACCGCTGTCGACGCCCGTGCACGCCGTCCGACTGGTCGGCGACGTCACCGGGAAGGCCGTGGCCATCCTCGGCGCGGGCTCCATCGGGCTGCTGCTGCTGTCCGTGGTGCTGGCACACGGGGCCAAGAAGGTCGTGGTCACCGATCCCCTGCCCGGCAAGCTGGCCAAGGCAGAGGCTCTTGGCGCACACGCCACGGTCGACGCCATGTCATCCACCCTCGTCACCGATGTCCGGGAAGCGCTCGGTGAGAGCGCCGACGTCGTCTTCGACTGCGTCGCCATGAACGCCACCGTCAACCAGGCCGTGGCCATGGCGGACAAGGGAGGCACGGTGGCCGTCGTCGGCGTTCCCGCCGCCGATGTGACCATCCCGCTGCCCATCATCCAGGACCACCAGATCCGCATCCAGGGATGCGCCACCTACCTGCCCGAGGACTACGCCGAGTCCATCGACCTGCTGCAGTCCGGCGCGATCGACGTAGAGTCGATCGTGACCACCGAACTGTCGATGGACCGAGCAGCAGAAGCCTTCGCCCGATCGGCAGACGGACAGAACGTCAAGGTGCTGGTGGTCGTGGACGAGGTCGCGTTCTCGCAATGAACACCGAGCTCGCCGTTGCTCGCTCGCGCGGCTCGGGCCGACCGGACAGCGGTGGGCGACAGGCCTGCCCATCTCTACGCACGGCAAGGGAGCGGTGATGACATCGACGAGGCAGTCCGCCGCAGCGTCGGGCGCTGCACGGGCACGGCCCTACCGCGTCGAGGTGTCACAGGAGGTTCTCGACCGGATCAGGCACCGGGTCGCGTCCTACCGTTGGGACGCGCTGCCTGAGCCGCCCGAAGCCGGTGACTGGCGCTACGGGCCGCCGATCGCGTTCATGCGTGAGCTCTGCGCCTACTGGGTGGACCAGTACGACTGGCGCGCGCAGGAACGTGCGATGAACGCCGTGCCTCAGTTCCTCGTCGAGGTCGACGACCTGGACGTGCATTTCGTCCACGAGCGAGGTTCGGGCCCGTCGCCGATGCCGTTGCTGATCGCGCACGGGTGGCCGTACTCGTTCCATTCCTACAGCCACCTGGTGGACCGCCTGGCTCACCCCGAGCGGCACGGCGGCCGCGCCGACGAGGCGTTCGACGTGATCATCCCGTCGTATCCGGGCTTCGACTTCTCCCAGCGCCCGGCCACGCCGATGGGGCCGCGTGCCATCGGATTGCTCTTCGACAGGCTGATGAAGACCCTCGGTTACGACAACTACCTGGTGCACGGCGGCGACTGGGGCGCTCACATCACCAGCCTGCTCGGCTTGCACCGCCCGGAACGGGTGGCCGGCATCCACACGACCGAGATCGCCCTGCGCGACGCGTCCGCGCCGCAGCTGACCGGCGAGGTGGCCGAGGACGCCACCGACGAGGAGAAGGAATTCGTCGCCGACGAAGCCCGGCGGTGGCAGCGTGAGGGTGCCTATTCCCTGCTGCAGGCCACCAAGCCCGCCAAGCTCGCCTACGCCATGGCCGACAGCCCCGTCGGAGTCGCCGCCTGGATCATCGAGGCGTTCCACGCCTGGTCGGACCTGCGCGAAGCAGCGTTCGAGGACCTCTACTCACCAGATCAGCTCCTGACCGAGGTCATGCTCTATCTGGTCACGGACGCCTTCCCGACCTCGACCTGGATCTACGGGGCCAAGCAGCACGAGGAGATGGCATTGCCTCCCGGCCGGCGCGTCGAGGTCCCCACCGCCGTCGCAGCGTTCCAGGACCCGGTCTTTCCGACGCCTTCCAGGGCGGTCGCCGAGAAGTCCCACCATGTGGTGCGTTACGTGACCATGCCCCGCGGAGGGCACTTCCCCTTCTACGAAGCTCCCGACCTGCTCGTCGAGGACCTGCGTTCGTTCCTCCTCCAGCTTCGCGGGGAGACGACGCCGAACTGAGCTTCGACCTGCCGCAAGTCGTCGTTCACGACGATGCGCCGGCGTCGGAAACTCACGTGCCGAGGGCGACGTGCAGGATCTTCTCGTTGCTGTTGTTGGCGATGCTGTCCTTGTCGCCGTTGTTGGTGGTGGTCAGCCACAGACCGCCGTCCGGTGCCGGTTCCACCGTTCGAAGCCTGCCGTAGGTGCCGTTGAAGTAGGTCTGCACGTTCGTCAGGTCGCTGCCGCTGATCACCTCGCGGTACATCCGGGTGCCTCGTTCGCAGGCCACGTAGAGGACGTCGCGCACGATCGCGATTCCGGAGCAGGACCCGTCGGCCGTGGGGTAGGTGTGCTTCGGGGCGATGAAGCCGGCGGTTCCACAGGTGCCGGTGGTGCCCTCGCAGGCCGGCCAGCCGTAGTTGCCACCCTTGGTGATCAAGTTGGTCTCGTCCATGATCGAGTTGCCGAACTCCTGCTCCCAGAGCCGGCCTTGGGAGTCGAAGGCCAGGCCCTGCGGATTGCGGTGCCCGTAACTCCACACGTAGTTGCCGAACGGGTTGTCCGAGGGCACCGAGCCGTCGGGGTTCAGCCGAAGGATCTTGCCGTTCAGGCTGGACTTGTTCTGCGCGTTGTCGCCGTTCTGGGCGTCACCGGTGCTGGCGTAGAGCTTGCCGTCGGGGCCGAAGCGCAGCCGGCCGCCGTTGTGGAACTTGTTCCGCAGGATCCCGCTGAGCAGGATCTGCTCGCTGCTGAGGGTCAGCTTGTCGTTCTCGTACTTGATCCGGACGATCCGGTTGTCGGTCGGAGAGGTGTGCATGATGTAGAGCCAGTGATCCGTGGTGAAGGTCGGCGCGATCGCCAGGCCGAGCAGGCCGCCCTCGCCGTCGGTCTCGTCCACGTTCGGAACCGTGCCGACCGTGGTCTTGCTGCCGTTGGCCGGGTTCAGGTGGACGATGTCGTGGGCGTCGCGCCGGTTGTAGAGGATCGTGCCGTCCGGCAGGGTGGTCAGCCCCCAGGGAATGTCGGTGTCCGTGGTGATCTGGGTGACCGTGCAGACGGGGTTGCTGCAGGCGGCGGCCGTGGTCACGGACACGGTGTTGCTGTGCGACGACACGTTGGCCTGCGCGTCGCGGGCCACCACGTAGTAGCTGTACGTGGTGCTGGCGGTCAGGCCGCTGTCGATGAAGGAGGTCGCCGGAGGAACCGTGCCGCTGCCGCTGACCGTGCCGACCTTGGCGTCGTTGCGGTAGACGTCGTAGTACTTGACGGCGACGTTGTCGGTCGCGGCCGTCCATCGCAAGGTGACCGTGGTGCCGGAGACGGTGCTGGTCAGGCCGGTCGGCGCGGTCGGCTTGGTGGTGTCCACCTGGCATTGCGGGGGGGTGATCGGCACCGTGCTGCTGGCCTGCGAGACGTTGCCCGCGGCGTCCCGGGCGTTGACGTACAAGCCCCAGGTCACTCCGGGGACGACGGTCAGGCTGGTGGAGAGGGTGGTTCCGCTGACCGACTTCATCAGCTGGCCGTCGTGGTAGACGTCGTAGAAGGCCACCCCGATGTTGTCGGTCGAAGCGTTCCAGGCGAAGGTCACCGAGTCGCAGAGCAGGGCGCTGACCCGCGCATTGCCCGGCACCGTCGGCGGCTGGGTGTCGGCGACCGCCAGGGATGTCGTCCACTGCTGGTTGCTGCCGCCGTTGCACGGCCACATCTGGACCAGCGTGCTGTTCGCGGTACGGGCCCCGACGACGTCCAGGCACAGCCCGGACTGCACACCGGTGATCGTGCCGTTGGCGTTGATCTTCCACTGCTGGTTGGTGCCACCGTTGCAGGTGTAGATCTGCACCGTGGCCCCGGCCGTGGTGCTCCGTCCCTTGACATCCAGGCACATCGAACCGTCGTAGGCACGCAGCTCACCGGCGGAGGTCGAGGTCCAGGCCTGGTTGCTCTGACCGTTGCAGTCGAAGATGTTGACGCCGGTGCCGGGAGCGGTGGCCCGCCCGATCACGTCCAGGCACCGACCGGACCCGACGCCCTTGATGGTGGACGTCGCTGCCTGGGCCGGTGACACCGCGACGGTCAAGATCGCGATCGATGCGGCGATCGCCGATACGACCACGGCAACCACGAGACGCGGTCGGCCTCGCCGGGAGAAGGCCAGCATGGGCATTGAATGTCCCCTTCGCGCTGTTCTCGTGGGTGCCGCCACGATGCCGATGGCACGGTTCCGCCGGTCACCCCGCAGACGGTTCGGCCCGGACGTCGGTCGCGGTGCCGTGCCGGTCGAGCCGCTGCCCGCCGGCCTCCACTGTGTGATTCCGGTAGTCGAGATCTTGCTACTTGCCTACATTCACCTCCGTTCGCGCCGAGCGTGTCAACGGCCGGACGAATCCATAACGGAGACGAGAAGGATCCTTAGCAGGGAGTCTCCTGATGAATGAGCGCCGGGTGCGTTCGGATCGACCGCAGGATCGGCACGCAGGCCCGGCTCAGCCGGCGTGGTCGCGCCAGGAGTGCCGGGGCTCGTAACCCAGTACCCGGCGGGCCTTGTCGATGCACAGCAGGGTCTCGTGCTCGCCGAGTTCCCGCGTCACCGGCACGTTGGGGAAGTACTCGGCGGCGAGGCCGGCGCTGGACCGGCTCATCACGGTGTCGGCGTTCGCGATCACGAAGACCTCCGTGCCTGCACCGTCGAACTCCAGCGCCCTGCGCACCGCCTGCGCGCCGTCCCGGGCGTCGATGTAACCCCACAGGTTCCAGCTGCGGCTGGTCGGGTCCTCGTCGAAGGCCGGAAACGCCGCGTAGTCCTCGGGATCCATCACGTTGGAGAAGCGCAGCCCGAACATCTTCAGCCGGGGATCCCATCGGCAGAACTGCACGGCCATCTGTTCCTCGAGGTGCTTGACCAACGAGTACGTGGACTCCGGACGCGCGGGGTACTCCTCGTCCACCGGGATGTACGGCGGCGGCGTGTCGAACGGCAGGCCCAGCACGGTCTCGCTGGAGGCCCAGACCACGTTGGTGATGCCGGCCGCCCGGGCAGCGGCGAAGACGTTGTAGCTCGTCACCGCGTTGTTGGCGAACGTGGCGGCGTTGGCGGTGAGCCCGGGCGCCGGGATCGCGGCCAGGTGGACCACCGCCTCGACCGGGCCGCCCAGACCGTCGTTGGTGGTGAGGCAGTCGATCACGGAGCCGTAGTCGGTGAGGTCGATGCGGATGAACGGCGTCGCCTGTTCGCGCGCGCCGGCCGTGTCCAGGTTCACGACCTCGTGCCCGTGCTCCGTCAGGTCCCGCACCACCGCGCGCCCGAGCTTGCCGCTGCCACCGGTCACCGCCACACGAGTCATGACCCAAGCATCACGCACGGTCGCCCGGGCTCGGGTCACGGGGTGCCCTCAGCGCAGGGGGCCGTGCTCGCCGGCTGTCACGTGCGCGGCGCCGCGCTGATGTGCGCCGCCAGGATGCGCCAGCCGCCGGCCTCGTCGTGAACCCACGTGCGGGTGTAGCGCAACCGGGCCAAGAAGGGTTCGCCGGCGAAGGAGCCGCTGACGGTGCCGAGGAACAGGGTCACGCCGGTGGAGCCGCTGAGGAGCACCTCGACGTCCTCCTCGATCAGGTCGTGGATGACCGAGGTCCCGCTGCGGTAGGAGTCGAGGTCGTCGTCCCGGGTGTAACGGGCGCCGTCGGGCCCGATGGCGACGAGCCTGTCGTCGAGCAGCCGCTGCAGCGCCGGGACGTCGCCGGCGCGCTGTGCGGCCTGCAGTCGTCGCTCGGCGGCCAGCAGGCCGTCATGGTCGCGTGACATGGTCCCCATCCTCGCGCGACCCGGTCCCGTCTGGTGAAGTGGTGGTAGCCGGCCCCAGGACGAAGGAGCGCCCACGATGCGTCGCACCGTCTTCACCGAGGACCACGAGTCCTTCCGCCAGACCCTGCGTGCCTTCATCGAGGCCGAGGTCGTCCCGCACTACCCGGACTGGTTCGCCGCCGGTGAGCTGCCGCGGGACTTCTACTACAAGCTCGCGGAGCTGGGGCTGTTCGGCATCGAGGTGCCGGAGGAATACGGCGGGGCAGGCATCACCTCGTTCAAGTACACCGCGCTGCAGTACGAGGAGACGGCCCGCGCGGCGGTGTCGTTCGGCGGCTCGGGGGTGCACGTCGCGCTCTGCCTGCCCTACCTGCTCAAGCTCGGCACGGACGAGCAGAAGAAGCGCTGGCTGCCGTCGTTCGTCACCGGGGAGACCATGTTCGCGATCGCGATGACCGAGCCCGGCACCGGCTCCGACCTGGCCGGGATGCGGACCTCCGCGAAGCTGTCCGCGGACGGCACCCACTACCTGCTGAACGGCGCCAAGACGTTCATCACCGGCGGCGTGCACGCCGACCGGGTGATCGTCTGCGCCCGCACGTCGCCGCCGAAGGACGACGACCGCCGGTTCGGCATCTCGCTGCTGGTGGTGGACGCCGCCTCGGAGGGCTACTCGGTCGGGCGCAAGCTCGACAAGCTCGGCCTGAAGACGTCCGACACAGCCGAACTGGCCTTCGCCGACGTCGCGGTGCCGGTCGAGGACCTGCTGGGGGAGGAGAACCGGGGCTTCACCTACCTCGGTCAGAACCTCCCGCAGGAACGCCTGGGCATCGCCTACGGCGCCTACACCCAGGCGGCCTCGGCGGTGCGGTTCGCGACCGAGTACACCCGGGAGCGCCAGGTCTTCGGCAAGCCGGTCGCCTCCTACCAGAACACCAAGTTCGAGCTGGCCGCGTGCCAGGCCGAGGTGGACGCCGCCCAGGCCGTGGCCGACCGCGCGCTGGAAGCTCTCGACGCCGACGAGCTGACCCCGGCCGAGGCCGCCTCCGCCAAGCTCTTCTGCACCGAGGTGGCTCACCGGGTGATCGACCGGTGCCTGCAGCTGCACGGCGGCTACGGGTTCATCAACGAGTACCCCATCGCCCGGCTCTACGCCGACAACCGGGTCAACCGGATCTACGGCGGCACGTCCGAGGTCATGAAGATCATCATTGCCAAGAGCATGGGGCTCTGACGGCGGCTCCCGCACTCGGTGGTGACGGCCGGTCCGGAATGAGACGATCGTGCAGCAGGTCACACATCCGGGGCTCGGCGAGGAGGCCACCGTGCGGGACGCCGGCCGGAGCCCCCGGGTCGCGCCCTGGTTGACGTCGTCCCGTTCCTCGCCCCCGCCGGCCGAGCTGGCCCGCGAGGCGCTCGCCCGGCGCGCCCAGCTGGACCTGCAGGACGAGCCGAGCGTCGCCCGGCGCGCCGCGACGCAGGCCCCGCCCTGTCGCC
>CALMAR010000461.1 GCA_937859855.1 uncultured Kineosporia sp. | reverse complement strand
GGGGGGGTGGGGGGGGGGGGGGGGGGGCTCTCCCCCCCCCCCCCCCGCGCGGCGGCCAGGAGGGCAGCGGGGGAGTCGGCCGATTCGGCACCGAGCCTGTCGACCACCGCCCTGGTCGCGGCAGCCACCGGGTCCGTGACCACCAGTGAATCCACCACCGGCAGCTGGGTCAGGGTCTCGGCGTGAAATGCGCCGATCCGACCCGCACCGATCAGGCCGAGACGCATGGTGTCTCCTTCAGTACGGAGCCGACGCGCTCCGCGATCCGCCCGGCCGACAGGCCGTGCTTGTCCAGCAGGAAGTCGTTGCCGGCGGACTCACCCCACGTGTCGTCCAGGCCGATCCGCTCGATCCGCGGCGCTCCGGGCCGGCCGGTGACCACCTCGGCGACCAGGCCGCCCAGGCCGCCGATGACGGAGTGCTCCTCCGCGGTGACGACGAGCCGCGAGTCACCGACCGCCTCTCGGAGCGCGTCGTCGTCCAATGGCTTGAGAGAGGGCACATGCAGCACCGCCGCCTGTATCCCGGAGTCGGCCAGTAGTTCGGCCGCGGCCAGAGTCCGCGCGGTCTGGGGGCCGGTCGAAATCAAGGTGACGTCGTCACCGCCCCGAAGGCGGTGTATCCGTCCGGGGCTGAATGCATAATCGGGACCGAACAAATCCGGGACCGCGTCGCGTGCAATCCGCAGATAAACCGGGCCGTCATACTCGGTCGCCCAATCCATCATGGCCAGCAGTTCAGTGGCGTCTGCCGGCGCCAGGACGGTCATGCCGGGCATGGCCCGCATGATGGCAAGGTCCTGTACGTCCAGGTGGGTCTTGCCGACTGCGCCGATCAGGAGACCCGAGTAGGACCCGACGATTCTCACGTTGGCGTGCGTCTGAGCCACCAGCATTCGAACCGGGTCCAGGGCGCGGTGGGTGAAGAAGACGGTGAAGGACGACGTCCAGGGGACGTAGCCCATGGTGGCCAGGCCGGCGGCCACACCGATCAGGTTCTGCTCGGCGATCCCCATCTGGAAGAAGCGGTCAGGGTGGGCGGCGGCGAACTTGTCAACCTTGGTGGAGTTGGCGAGGTCGCCGTCCAGGACGACGGTGCGCCGATCGGCATCACCCAGGGCGACCAGCTTCTCGCCCCAGACATCGCGCATCGCCTTCATTCCGGGTCACCCTTCGTGTCGTCCATTGCCTCGTTGAGGAGATCGGCACGGGCCTGATCGACCTGATCGGCCGTGAGTACCGTGCTGTGCCAGGTGTAGACACCCTCGGCCAACGAAACGCCCTTGCCCTTCACGGTGTGTGCGATGAGTGCGGTCGGCTGGGCTGCCGCATCGGCGGTGCGCGCCTTCCGGTAGGCGTCGGCGATGGCGTCGTAGTCGTGGCCGTCGAACTCGAAGACACGCCAGCCGAAGGCGGTGAACACCGCCGCCACATCCAGACCGGCCCACGGATCCCGTCGATTACCACGGTCGCTCGCCCGCGAAAGGTCGTCGGAGGGGAGCCCGAACTGCTGCAGCCCGTTGCGGTCGATGATCGCCGTCAGGTTGGTGAGCCGGTACCGGACGGCCGCCTGAGCGGCCTCCCACACCATGCCCTCCTGGATCTCCCCGTCGCCCAGCAGTACCCACGTGTGGAAGTCCTGCTCGTTGAGCCGAGCGCCGAGGGCCAGGCCCACGCCGAGCGACAGACCCTGACCCAGGGAGCCGGTTGAAGCGTCGAGGCCGGGGAGCCGTGTGACGTCGGGATGCCCTTGCAGGCGCGAGTCGCCCTGGTCGAAGGTGGCCAGTTCGTCCACATCGAAATAGCCACGCAAGGCCAGCACCGCGTAGAGGCCGAGCGCGCCGTGACCCTTGGACAACACGAACCGGTCCCGGTCCGGCCAGTCGGGCTCCTCCGGGCGGATCCGGAGCTCCTGGAAGTAGAGACTGACCAGAAGATCCATCATCGACAGCGACCCGCCGATGTGTCCCGCCTTGGCCTGATCGACGGTCTTGATGACTTGCCAGCGACCCTGCTGCGCGATTTCGAGCAACTCAGAACGGGTCTCGGGATCGTTGGTGACTGGGGCGGCGTCGCGGCTGTGAGTGGTCATGGGATTCTCGTTCCGAGATCGTGAGCCATGGGTGACGAACCATTGAATGAGCCGGAGTTCACTGGATGAGGACTAGGAGATGTCGACCCAGCGACGTTCGGCCGCAGACTGCTCGACGGCGTCGAGAACCTGCGACACCCGCCACCCGGCCTCGAAGTCTCCGTCCGGACGCCGGTCCTCGGCGAGGGCGTGCAACAGCTCATTCACCTCGATCGTTTTCAGCTCGTGCACGCCCAGGGGCACGCCGGCGAAGGGCCAGAACGCTCCGTAATCGCCGTGCGAGGGGCCGAGTTCGATCTCCTTGTAACCCTTGCGGTCCGCGGGGTCGCCGGTGAGGTAGAGCCGCAGGGTGTGGATGTCCTGCTGGACGAACTGCAGGGCGCCCTTGCTGCCGATCAGCTCGATGCTCTGGTGCCACGTCCGCCCGGTGGAGACCCGCGAGGCCTCGATGTGGCCGCTGGCGCCGGAGGCGAACTGCATCAGGAAGGTGGTCGCGTCGTCGTTCTCCACCTCGTGCCGCGGTGCATCCAGGTCGGCCCCGCTGCCGTAACCGAACACTCCCGTCGGCTCGGGCCGGCTGGTGATGAACGTTCGGCTGAGTCCCACCACCGACGTGATCGGTCCCACCAGGACCTGAGCCAGCGAGATGATGTGGGCGCCGAGGTCGCCGAGGGCGCCGGTGCCCGCGAGTTTCCGCTCGAAGCGCCACGTGAACGGGACATCCGGATCGCTGCAGGCGTCGAGAACGAAGCGGCCCTGGAAAGTCCAGATGTCGCCCAGGACGCCGTCCGCGATCAGCCGCCGGGCCTCGGCGATCGCAGGATTGCGCAGGTAGTTGAAGCCGACCATGGTCTTCACGCCAGCCGCTTCAGCCGCCTCGTACATCTCCTGCGCGTCCGCGGCGCTCAGCGCCAGCGGCTTCTCGCAGTACACGTGTTTGCGGGCGGCGATGGCCGCCATCGCGATCTCCTTGTGCAGGAAGTTCGGGGTGACGATGTCCACGACGTCGACCGCCGGATCCGTCACCGCCTCACGCCAGTCCGTCGTCCAGCGGGCGTAGCCCAGTGACGTCGCCCCGTTTCTGGCCAGGTCGTCCTTGGCATCGGCCAGAACCTCGAACCGCGGGCGGAATGGCGTGCTGCCGTAGACGCTCTCCACGTTGCGGTAGCCCATGGTGTGCGACTTGGCCATCAAGCCGCTACCGATCATGGCCACGCCGAGCTCGGGCACCGAGGAGGTGGCGGGGTGCAAGGTCATCGGTGACTCTCCCAGGGATTGGGGCCCGTTCCTAGATGCTGCGCAGGCCGCCCCAGCGCTGGCGCTCGGTGGCCGTGGACGACGACCTCACGGGACGCCGCGATGCGGTGACGGAAACATTTCTATCACCTAGTGGACATTACGTCCATCAGGAGATAGCTTCCTTCTTGTTACGCCCCTGCAACACCACGACATGACTCCCGCCCCGAAGGCGGCTCAGCAGCCGACTCGCCGTCCTCACGTGAAGCAACGCTCCGCTCCGGTGAGCCGGGACAAGAGAGGTCACCCAACCGACATGCCACTGCCCAACAGCTTTCCGCAGGTCCTTGCCGCGGGCTGGACCCGGGTCGATCCAGATGTCGCCGGCTGGACCTACGTCAGCTTCGAGGTCCTGACGCTTGCTGCCGAGAGTTCCGTGACCCTGCCAGCCGGTGACCTGGAGCGGGCGTTCGTGCCGCTCGCCGGTCGCATCCGGGCTCAGATCCCCGAAGAAGCAGACGAGGACGCCGGACGCGCGTGGGAGTTGGGCGGCCGGGACGACGTGTTCGCCGGCCTGGGCTGGTGCCTCTACCTGCCGCGTGAGACGACCGTGACCCTGACCGCGCTCACCGATGTCGAGGTCGCCGTGGCCGCGGCTCCGGCCACCACCCGGCACGCACCGGTGCTGGTCACCCCCGACGATGCCGAGATCGAGTTGCGCGGTGGGGGCAACGCCTCGCGGCAGGTCAACAGCCTGATGCTTCCGGACTTCCCGGCCGACCGGCTGCACGTCATCGAGGTGTGGACCCCCGGTGGGAACTGGTCCAGCTTCCCGCCGCACAAGCACGAGCACGAGCAGGTCACCGATGCCGGAGCCGAGGCGGAGCTGGAAGAGACCTACTACTACCGGCTGCGCGACCCCGAGAACGGGTGGGCGGTGCAGCGCGTCTACAGCCCGGAGCGCGACTACGACCTGACCGTCACCGTACGCGACGGGGACATCTTGTTGATTCCCTGGGGGTACCACACCACCGCGGCGATCCACGGCCACGACCTCTACTACCTGAACGTCCTGGCCGGCCCGGCGCCGCGACGCACCTTGCAGGCCTTCCAGGACCCGTGCCTGAAGCAGACGCAGGACGCATGGCCGGAGCTCGGCATCGATCAGCGGTTGCCGTTCATCCCGCGTCATCCTGGCAAACCCGTCAACGAACAGTCTCTCTGAACGGCCCTCGGACCCGGATCGCCGCCACCACCCCTGGATGGGAAGGAAACCGTCGTGACCTCCTCCAACTCCTCGACGCAGCGCCTCACCGTCGGTCAGGCCGTCGTCAAATTCCTTGCCGCGCAGCGCGTCGAGCGTGACGGTGAGACCACTCCCTTCTTCGGGGGCGCGATCGGCATCTTCGGTCACGGCAACGTTGCCGGCGTCGGTCAGGCCCTCCTTCAGTACCGGAAAGACTTCCGGCTGTACCAGGCCCGTAACGAGCAGGGCATGGTGCACATGGCCACCGGTTACGCCAAGATGCGCAACCGCCTGGGCGCCATGGCCTGCACCACCTCGATCGGGCCGGGTGCGACCAATATGATCACCGGCGCCGCGACCGCCACCGTCAACCGGCTACCGGTGCTCTGCCTGCCCAGCGACATCTTCGCCAGCCGGCGCACCGGAGCGGTGCTGCAGCAGCTCGAATCGAGCTTCTCCTGGGATTACTCGGCCAACGACGCGTTCAAGGCCGTCAGCAAGTACTGGGACCGGATCAACCGGCCCGACCAGCTGCCGACCGCTCTGCTGGAAGCGATGCGCACGTTGACCAGTCCTGCGGATACCGGGGCCGTCACCCTCGCGCTGCCCCAGGACGTGCAGGCCGAGGCGTGGGACTTCCCCGCCCTGCTGTTCCGGGAGCGCACCTGGTACGTGCCGCGCGCCCGGGCCGATCGGGCCGCTCTGCGTCGGGCTGCGCAGGTCATCGCAGGTGCCAAGCGCCCCGTCATCATCGCCGGTGGTGGCGTGATCTACTCGGACGCCACCGCCGAGCTCGTCGCCTTCGCGGAGCGCACCGGCATCCCGGTGGGGACCACCCAGGCCGGCAAGGCCAGCCTGCCGTGGCAGCACCCGCAGATGGCGAATGCGATCGGGGCCTCGGGAACCGCCTTCGCCAACGCCCTCGCCCAGGCAGCGGACGTGATCATCGGCATCGGCACCCGCTACACCGATTTCACCACCGCGTCGAACACGCTGTTCGCCCAGTCCGGCGTGCAGTTCGTGAATCTGAACGTCACGGAAATGGACGCGCTGAAGGAGTCGGCGACGGCCGTCGTCGGCGACGCCCGCGAGTCGATCGTCGAATTGAGCGAGCTGCTCAGCGACTACACCGTCGAACCCGACTACCGGGCCGAGACGGAGCGGGCAGCGCAGCAGTGGCGCGAGGAGCGCGATCGCATCGTCGGGGTGTCGGACGGCGTGACCCTCACCCAGGAGGCTGCCATCGGCCTGGTGAACGAGTCCGCCGGCGACCACCACGTCGTGATCAACGCCGCGGGATCGATGCCCGGGGACCTGCATCGGCTCTGGCGCCCGTCGGACCCGAAGGCTTACGACCTGGAGTACGGCAACTCCTGCATGGGCTACGAGATCGCCGGCGCGGTCGGGAACAAGATGGCCGACCCGTCCCGCGACGTGATCTGCTTCATCGGCGACGGAACCTTCCTGCTCGCCAACCAGGAGCTGATGACCGCCGTCCAGGAAGGTCTGAAGATCACGGTCATCCTGGTCGACAACATCGGTTACGGATCGATCGCTGCCCTGTCGGAAACCCGCGGGTCGCAGGCCTTCGCCTGCCGTTTCAACTACCGGGGCGAGGACGGGCAGTTCTCCGACGAGCAGGTGCCGATCGATCTGGCCGCCACGGCGGCCGGTCTCGGCGCCGACGTGCTGCGGGCCAGCACCCCGGACGAGCTGCGGGCCGCCCTGGCCGAGGCTGCCGGCCGGGACAACTCCGTCGTCATCTACACCAAGGTGGACCCCAAGGGCCGCTTCGGCGGTTCGGGTGCCTGGTGGGACGTGCCGGTCTCGGAAGTCTCGGAACTCGACAGCACGCAGGAGGCCCGCAAGGAGTACGACGAGCAGGTCGCGGCTCAGAGGCTCTACCTGTGAGCATCAGAACCGCCGCGGCAGGTCCAGGCTCGCGCTCCCAGGATCCCGACCTGACGACAGCTCGGGTGCGCGAAGTCGTCGCCGCCGTGCCGACACAGCTGCTCATCGGGGGGGTTCGCCGGGAGTCCAGTGACGGCTCAACGTTCGAGGTTCTCGATCCTTCGACCGGCGAACCCCTGACGAGGGTTTCGGGTGGCACGGTCGACGACGCGATCGCCTGCGTCGATGCGGCTGCCGGTGCGGCATCGAGCTGGGCGGCGACCGCTCCCCGGCAGCGGGCCGAGATCCTGCGCCGCACCTACGAGCTGATGGTCGAACGAGCCGATGATCTGGCGCTGCTGATCAGCGCGGAAAACGGCAAGGCGCTGCCGGACGCGCGCGCAGAGGTGCTCTACTCCGCAGACTTCTTCCGCTGGTACGCGGAGGAGTCCGTCCGGGTCCGAGGAGAGATCCAGACAGCACCCGGCGGCAACAACAAGATCATCGTCATCCGGCAGCCGGTCGGTGTCGCAGTTCTGGTCACTCCTTGGAATTTTCCGGCCGCCATGGCGGCCCGAAAGATCGCTCCAGCGCTGGCGGCCGGGTGCACGACCATCCTCAAGCCGGCCGGCGAGACTCCATTGACTGCGCTCGCCGTCGCTGCGCTCATGGAAGAGGCAGGACTGCCGCCCGGTGTCCTGAACGTCCTTCCGTCGACACGATCCGGCGAGGTCGTAGCAGCCATGCTCGCCGATCCGCGGGTTAGGAAGCTGTCGTTCACCGGGTCAACCGAAGTCGGCAGAACGCTGCTCAACCTTGCCAACGAACACATAGTCAACGCCTCCATGGAACTCGGCGGGAATGCTCCCTTCGTGGTCTTCGATGACGCAGATCTGGACGCAGCCATCGAAGGGGCGATGGTGGCGAAGATGCGAAATGGCGGCGAAGCCTGCACTGCCGCGAATCGCTTCTTCGTCCAGCAGGGGATCGCCGAGCAGTTCACGGACCGACTAGCCCAAGCAATGAGCGAGATGGCTGTAGGACCAGGGTATCTCGAGGGAACGACGCTCGGCCCACTGGTCAACGCGAAGACTCAGAACAAGGTTGCCGAACTCGTTACCCAGGCCGTCGAAGACGGCGCCCAAGTCGTTACCGGCGGATCCCTTCCCGATGGGCGCGGCTTTTTCTATCCTGCAACCGTATTGACCGACGTCGCCCCCGACGCAGCGATCCTGCAGACGGAAATCTTTGGCCCGGTCGCACCGATCGTCACGTTCACAACGGAGAACGAGGCGATCGAGCTGGCCAACAGCACGCAGTACGGCTTGGTGTCGTACGTCTACACGGCCGACCTGAGCCGCGGCCTGCGCGTCAGCGAGGCAATCGAGGCAGGCATGGTCGGCCTCAACCGCGGACTGGTTTCCGACCCGGCAGCCCCATTCGGTGGTGTCAAGGAAAGCGGTCTGGGTCGCGAGGGCGGGGTAGAAGGGCTGTTGGCCTTCACCGAAACGAAATACATCGCCGTCACCTGGTAACACCCATGCGACGCACCCACGAGACGCCGGCCATCGGAACGGCGTCATCCAGCGAAAGGGAAGGTCAATGAGGATCAACGGAAAGTCATGGCTCGCAGGTGGGGTCACGGTGGCGGTCGTCGCCGCTCTTGCCGCCTGCAGCAGCGGAGGAGCCGCCAAGAGCGACAACTCCGGCAACACCGGAGGCGGTGGCGGGAACTCCGGGTACACCTTCGCCATGATCACCCACGAGACCCCGGGAGACACCTTCTGGGACCGCATCAAGGCCGGCGCCAATCAGGCGGCGAAAGACACCGGATCCACCCTGAAGTACTCGGCGGACCCGGATGCCACCAAGCAGGCCGTCCTCATCCAGAACGCCATCGACTCCAAGGTCGACGGCATCGCCACGACCCTGGTGACGCCGGACGCCCTGATCCCCACGGTCAAGAAGGCTGTCGCCGCCGGCATCCCGGTCGACAGTTTCAACTCCGGCATCGACTTCTACCAGCAGGCCGGGTCGCTCGTGCACTTCGCCTCCGACGAACGACTGGGCGGCCAGGGTGCAGGCAAGCGAGCACAGGCTGCTGGTGCGACCAAGATCCTCTGTACCATTCAGCAGACCGGTTCGGTAGCGCTGGAAGACCGTTGCAAGGGCGTGAAGGACTCCTTCTCCAACACCGAGAACATCCAGGTCAACGGGGCTGACGACGCGGCTGTCACCTCCGCCATCCAGGCGAAGCTCAAGCAGGACAAGTCCATCAACTGGATCATCACTCTGGGTGCCGCCCAGGCACTTGATGCGGTCAAGGCGGTCAAGCAGGCCGGCGTCACCGCCAAGATCGGCACGTTCGACACCAACCCGGACGCGGCGCAGGCCGTCCAGGACGGGCAGATCCAGTTCTTCATCGACCAGCAGCCCTATCTGCAGGGATACCTGTCCGTCATGGAGCTGTACCTGTTCAAGAAGAACGGAAACATCATGGGTGGTGGCAAGGCCGTGCTGACCGGCCCGTCGTTCGTGGACAAGACGAACATCGACAAGATCCTCCCGTTCGTGAAGGCGAACACCCGCTGACTCACCCTGGGGGCCGGGTTCTCCAGGGCCCGGCCCCCAGCCCGACAGCACAGGAGCTGTTATGAGCACACCAGTCAAGACGGACACCACCGCGGCCCCCTCCGAGGCGTCCAATCGCGTCTCGCTGGGCTTCTCGAACCGATTGCTGGCCAGACCCGAGGTCGGTGCCCTGGTCGCGGCCGTCGTCATCTTCATCTTCTTCATCCTCGTCGCGCCGGCCTTCCGCAGCCCGTCGTCCTTCCTCACCGTCCTCTACCAGTCCTCGACCATCGGGATCGCCGCGGTCGCGGTCGGAATGTTGATGATCGGCGGTGAGTTCGACCTCTCGGCAGGTGTTCTCGTCACCTCTGCCGGTCTGTTCAACGCCATGTTCTGCTACCAGCTGGGCATCAACCTGTGGGTGGGTGCCCTGCTGTCGCTCGTCGTCAGTCTGGCCATCGGGTTCATCAACGGCTACCTGGTGATGAGAACTGGCATCCCCAGCTTCCTCATCACCCTGGGAACGTTCTTCATCTTGCAGGGTGGCAATCTCGGCGTCACCAAGCTCGTCACCGGTTCGGTGTCCAGTCCCGACATCTCGAAGATCGACGGTTACGGATCGCTGAACTGGATTTTCGCGCACCAGTTCGAGATCGGCTCGGTGACCCTGCAGATCACCGTCATCTGGTGGTTGTTGTTCGCCCTGCTGTCCACCTACATCCTGACCCGCACCAAGATCGGTAACTGGATCTTCGCGGTCGGTGGCAACGCCGACTCCGCCCGAGCCGTGGGCGTCCCGGTGACCAGGGTCAAGGTCGGCCTGTTCATGACGGTGGCATTCCTCTGCTGGTTCAGCGGAATGCACTACCTCTACAACTTCAACGTTCTGCAGGCCGGCAACGGCGTCGGCAACGAGTTCCTGTACATCATCGCCGCGGTGGTCGGCGGAACCCTGCTGACCGGTGGTTACGGCAACAGCATCGGTGTGGCCATCGGAGCCTTCATCTTCGGCATGACCAGCCTCTGCATCGTCTACGCGGGCTGGGACCCCAACTGGTTCAAGGCCTTCCTGGGGATCATGCTCCTGTTGGCGGTCATGGTGAACCTTTACGTCAAGAATCTCTCCACCCGCAGGAAGGTGGGCTAGTCATGACCGACACGATCGCGGACCACGCCGACAACACGCTGCACAGGGGAGAATCCCTCGTGCAGATGGAGAACGTGGGCAAGACCTACGGGGCCATCCGGGCGCTCAGCGGTATCAACCTGACCGTCAACGCCGGCGACGTCACCTGCGTCCTCGGTGACAACGGAGCGGGCAAATCCACCCTCATCAAGATCATCTCTGGTCTGCATCCGCACAACCAGGGCACGCTGAAGGTGGACGGTCAACCGGTTGCCTTCACCTCCCCCCGCGATGCACTGGGGCACGGCATCGCCACGGTCTACCAGGACCTCGCGGTGGTCTCGCTGATGGAGGTTTGGCGGAACTTCTTCCTGGGCTCCGAGATGGCCGGCAGCAAGTTCCCGCTCTCGAGTCTGAAGATCAAGGACATGAGGCGGATCGCCGACGAGGAGCTCCGCAAGATGGGCATCGTCGTCAAGGACATCAACCAGCCGATCGGCACTCTGTCCGGTGGCCAGCGGCAGTGCGTCGCGATCGCTCGTGCGGTGTACTTCGGCGCCCGGGTGCTGATCCTGGACGAGCCCACGGCTGCACTGGGCGTCAAGCAGTCCGGCGTCGTGCTGAAGTACACCGCTGCCGCACGCGATGCCGGCCTCGGAGTCGTCTTCATCACCCACAACCCGCACCACGCCTACCTCGTGGGTGACCACTTCATCATCCTCAAGCTCGGGCAGGCCGTCCTGGACAAGAAGCGCTCCGAAGTCGCGCTGGACGAGCTGACGCGGATGATGGCGGGCGGCGACGAACTGACCGAGTTGTCACACGAACTGCAGCGCTGAGAAGCGGGTGCTGCCTTGAAACCTCTTCTGACCGACAAGGTCCTCCTGGTCAGCGGGGGCACTCAAGGTGTCGGCGCCGGCGTGGTCCGGGCCGCCGT
>CALMAR010000460.1 GCA_937859855.1 uncultured Kineosporia sp. | reverse complement strand
CCCTTATACCTTCTCTGCAACATCCACGGCGACGGCGCCGCCGTGCCGAGCGACGCCTTTTATCTCGTCGTCGTGCAGTTGCTGTTCGGGCTGAGCAACGGCTTCCTGGGCTCGACGTGCATGATGGGCGCGGGCGAGTGGGTCGAAGTGGACGAGCGGGAGGCGGCGGGCGGGTTCATGGGGCTGATGCTCGTGGGCGGCTTGACGGTCGGGAGCCTGTTGAGCTTTCTGGTGGCTTGATATATAACCACCCTCTTCCCCAAACTGTGAGCGTATAAGGAACGGAACCCCTTTTTTGTGTTTTGACTAGGATGTAAGCTGGCAGCGAAGAATAGCATATCATAGCATTAGCATTAGCATATAGGCGGCGTCGGCATTTACTACAAACGGTTTGTACGATGTCATCCAGAACGCATATTATAGATGAAGGGAGTTTTATTTATTTTTCCCAACCCAGTGAGAAGGGATACCATGACATAACATATGTGCTTTTTCAAAAAACTGAGTACCATGTATGATGAATGCATGCATGCCTGATGCCCAAAACGCCAAACGAGGGGAGATTAATTACATCTCTAACCCGCCACCGATTTTCTCATCCGATTTTCTTTTCCCTGCTCCCTTAGAGGGAGAGGGGGGGGGGGGCCCGGCGTTGGGCGGGCCGGGGGTGGGGGCGGGGGCGCCGAACGGCTGATGGGCCAGGGAGTCCCCGTGGTCGTCACCGGCGGTGCCGGGGAACGCGAGCTGTGCTCGGCCGTCGCCGACGGCCTGCCGGTCACCAATCTCAGCGGCTGGCAGTCACTGAACCAGCTGGCCGCTACCGTGTGCGGCAGCCAGCTGCTGATCTGCGGCGACACGGGGGTGGCGCATCTGGCCACCGCCTTGAGTACTCCTTCGGTGTTGTTGTTCGGGCCGGTTCCTCCCCAGCATTGGGGTCCAGCGATCGATCAGCGGATCCATACCGTGCTCTGGCACGGGCGCCCTGGCCAGCCCGGCGACCCGCACGGCAGCCGGCTGGATCCAGCTCTGGATCTGATCACCGCCGAAGAGGTGCTGGACGCGGCCAGCCGGCAGCTCGGCAGCCCGGTGCACTGAGGTCGCTGAATGACGCGGAGGCCGATTACACGCTGGCTGGCTGTAGGCCGTCCCAGGACCAGCGCGGCACCGGCAGGCCCGGCTCAACCACCGAGCCGGGCGGCGACAGTGCCATCACCTCGTCCACGGCCCACTCCATGTACGACCGCATCGCGGTCCGGAACGCGAGATCCTCGGGCAGCCCGGCGTCGTCCATCGCCTGCAGAAAGGCCGCCAGGAAATGCTCGCCGAGATCATCTTGGGCATCGATCCCGCTGTGCATGGTGAGCACCTCGACCTGGGTCTCGTTCTCCGGATACAGGTTCGCGAGCGGGCCACCGAAGACCTCACCCCAGTAGACCGCCAGCCGCTCGACATGGCTGGGCCGGCTGTGTGAGAAGGGATGCTCCAGCACCGGGTCTTCCAAGCAGCGCCGGTGATGAGCAGCGGCCAGCCTCATGAAAGCCTCCGCCCCACCAGCAAACTCGTAGATGGACGGACGTTCTCCGGCTGCGGTTTCACTCATACCTGCCTCCCGGCCGCCATCCTATGTGGAGCTCGGCCCCGGATCGCGCGCCTGGCCTGAACACCTGCGACGCAGCCAGCCCTACCCCGGCAGGCGCATACTGATGATGCGAGACGGGAGGTGCGGCGATGAACCTGTCAGCCCAGGTTGTGATCGCCCGCGCCCAGGCCCTGACCAGGCACACTGCCCGCGAACGGCGCAGGACGCTGGAAGCAGAACTGCGAGATTACCAATCCGAATCCGATCTGCGGGACTTCGAGGCCATTCTCGACCGCTATCCCGACCACGCCACCGCTGAACTGCGGGACATTCTGGTCAGTCAGGCCCGGCTCAGGGACGAGGCTCGCCGCCAGCGGCGATGGCCCGCCATGTACGGCTACTACTCCGGCCGCTGACCTCGTAGTAAAGAGTCATCAGCCGCACGTTCGCGGGACTCAAGGGCATAGCTGAGGGGCCCGACATACATCAGGTAAGCGCTGCGTCAACGACGGGCCGTGGCCTGATTGCAGAACGGGGACGAGGTCCAGATTCGAATGCCTCTGTCACGGCCGGACACTGAGAAGGCCACGAATTTCGAGTCGGCGGCCCGTCTGATCCTCAGGGATCTGCGCGATCGGGTCGGAATGGACTCCTGGGTGATCTCCCGCCGAGATGGGGACGACCAGATCATCCTGTCCGTTCTGGATGAACAGTTCGGGATAGACCCTGATGTCCCGTCCCGCTGGGATGACAGTTACCCCGCCGCCATAGCCGGCGGCCTGGCGCCAATGACCGCCTCCGACATCCGTCTTACTCCCGAACTGGTCGAAGCGCGGCGGCGCAGCGGCATCGCTGCGGCGTCCTTCGCCGCCGTGCCGATTCCGTCCCCGACCGGCGAAACGCTGGGGATGCTCAGCGCCTACGGGACGTCGGTCAAGCCGGATCTGTATGCCGCCCTGCCGGTGATGCAACTTCAGGCCGAAATCCTGGGCATCGTACTGACCCATGAACTGCATCTGGCCGAAGAGATCCGCCGGGCTGAGCGAGCCGAGGAAGCCTCCCAGATCGATCTGCTCACCGGGGCCGGTAACCGCCTGGCGTGGGACGGCGCGCTGACCGCTGAGGAAGCCCGGGCCTCCCGTTACGGCACCACGGCGTCGATCATGGTCCTGAACCTGGACGGCCTGAAACAGGTGAACGAGACCTGGGGTCACGAGGCCGGTGACCGGTTGCTGGTGAAGACCGCCGAAGAGCTTCGGTTGCGGCTGCGCGCAGTGGACCTGTCGGCCCGCCTGGGCGGCGACGAGTTCGGCATCCTGCTTCCGCAGACTGCTGCCGCCGGAGCTCAAGCCTTGGCCGATGAGCTGCTCGAGCGGCTCGCCGACGTCGGCATCGCCGCTTCGGCCGGGGTGGCGCAGCGGCGGGCCGATTCCGGCCTGGCCGGAGCCTGGCGCACCGCTGACGCGCTGATGCACCAGAACAAGCAGGGTGACCGGCCGCCTCTGGCGATCCAGGAGAGGGACCTGCTCAGCACCCCGGTGCGCGACACGTTGCGCGACACGGTGCCGTTCAAGGATGTGGATGCGGTGCTGGCTCTGGTTTGCGAGCAACTAGGGGTGGATGCTGCCTTCGTCCGGCGCTTCGACGGCGACAAGGGGTTCTTCCGCAATGTCGCCGGACCCGACGATGTGCTGGCCCTGGCTGGACTGACTGAACCGCTGGACGGCACCATCTGCCGGCTGATCGTGGACGGCACGGCTGGTGAGGTGATCCCGGACACCGCGGTGGATCCGCTCACCCGCGGCCTGCCGATCAAGGCGATCGGCCAGGTCGGCTGCTACATCGGCGTCCCGTTGTACGACGACAACGGTGATCTGTACGGAACTCTGTGCGGATTCTCGGCCCAAGCCAACCCGCAGCTCGGCGTCCGCGACATCCAGGTGCTGCGGGCGCTCGGCAAGGTAATCATGAACCTGGTCGACACCGAGGACCACGACGACGAACAGCGCCACGCCTTCCTCCGCCGGATGGACGCACTGATCTCCGCTGGCGGCCCGAACGTTGTCTATCAGCCCATTCATGACCTGGAAACGTTGCAGGTGCTGGGTTTCGAGGCGCTCAGCCGGTTTCCGGCCGGGAGCCCGTCACCGGCAGAGTGGTTCCTCGAGGCCAACGCGCACGGGGCCGGCGCCACGCTGGAGTTCGCGGCCCTGCGCAGCGCATTGGCCACCCTCCCAGCGCTGCGGAACCTGATCTCACTGAACATCTCCCCGGCGACGATCCTGCTGCCGGAGTTTCTGCGCCTGTTCTCCAGCCTGCCGCTGGAGCAGTTCGTGCTGGAGATCACCGAGCACGAGGCGATCAACGACTATGAGTCGGTGGCTTCGGTGCTGCGGCCCATGCGGGCCCGGGGGCTACGGATCGCGGTGGATGACGCCGGGGCCGGCTTCGCCAGCATGCACCACATCCTCGCCCTGGTGCCCGACTTCATCAAGCTCGACATCAGCCTGGTGCGCGGCATCGACACCCACCCGGCCCGGCAGGCAATGGCTGCCTCGCTGACCGCGTTCGGATTCCAGACCGGGGCAACCTTGATCGCCGAAGGGATCGAGACCGCCGAAGAGCTGTTGTGCCTGCGGCAGCTACAGATTCAACTTGGCCAGGGCTATCACCTGAGCCGGCCCAGCGCCGATACCTCCCAATGGGATCCGGCTCAACCGGCCCAGCCCAGCTAAGGAGCCCGGCTGCCGAACCAGGCGGCTCCAATAAGCGGCGCGATGTCCGCGCCGGCGGCCACCACCACTGGCGGTAATGACCCAGCTCCCCCGGCGAACCAGGGCCCGAACAGATCCCAGGAGCGAGCCATCGACCCGCCGACCACGATGACGTCCGGCTCGAAGACCCGGATCGGCCCGGCCACGCAGCGGCCCAGAGCTGCCAGTGCCCGCGAGAGCACGGCGATCGCCGCCGCCTGGCCAGAGCGGGCCAGGATCGCGATATCCGCGACATCCGCTGCGGTGTAACCGGTTCGAGCCGCGTAGGCCCGGCGGATCGCCCGCCGGGACATCACCTCCTCCAGCGGCAGGCCATCAACGCTGAGCTGGTGGATACGTCCGCCAGGTGGATCATCCGGAATGATGATCCGGCCGCCGTCCACCCAGCCGCTTCCCACACCGGTGCCGAGGGTGAGCCCGGTCACCCGGATCGCGCCGGTGGCCGCACCGCGAACCCATTCGCCCAGGGTGAAGGCGTCGGCGTCATTGCAGAAGACGATCCCCGCGGGCGGTCCCGCTAGCCGCTCCAGCAACTCCGATCGAACCGAAACTCCGTTCAGGCTCTCGAATTTGGCCACTCCGGAGAAGCGGCCGATTCCGTGCTGATAGTCGAACGGGTCAGGCAGCGCAACCGACCAGCGGGCGCCGGGGCTGGCGATCGGAGCACCGGCAGCCGAGATCGAGGAGAGGATCTGCCCGGCCGCAGCCGCGGCGTCCAGATCTCTGCGGATCGGCTGGCCGGCGACCGTCCACGACCCGGTGTCCACCAGCGCGGCCGTCACGTGAGTGCCGCCAACCTCCAATACCGGGACCAGCGAGGCGCCACCGGCCGTGCGGGTCGGTCCGGTCATGCTCGCCCCTGCTCGTCGGCCTGCCTGCCCGGTCGGCGACCGGGCGCCTGACAGGTTCCCACGGCGCTCGCGCCCAGGGCGCACGCGGGTGAGGATGACCGTTGATGAGGTTCGCCGATCGAGTCGACGCCGGACGCCGCCTGGCCCAGGTGGTGCTGCCGCTGTTCACCCCCGTCCCCGGTGCGCCTGCGGCCCAAGCGGTGGTGCTGGGACTGCCCCGCGGCGGCGTGCCGGTCGCGGCCCAGGTAGCGGCCGCGCTCGGGGCGGAGCTGGATGTGATCGTCGTCCGCAAGCTGGGTGTTCCCCGGCAGCCGGAGCTGGCGATGGGGGCGGTCGGCGAGGACGGTGTCTGTGTGCTCGAGCCGGCCACCATCTCGGCGGCCCGGGTCAGTCCAGATCAGCTGGCCCAGGCACAGGAACGGGAGAGAGAACAGGTAGAGCGCCGGGTGCGGCTGTTTCGCGGCGATCGTCCGGGTGCACGCGTAGAGGATCGGACCGTGGTCGTGGTGGACGACGGCATCGCGACCGGAGCCACCATGCGAGCGGCCTGCCGGATCGTCGCCGCCCGCGGCGCCCGGTGGGTGATAGCGGCGGTTCCGGTGGCGGCCGGGTCAGCGCAAGCCCGGCTGGCCGGAGAGGCCGGCCAGACTGTCTGTCTTCAGACGCCGTCGCCGTTCATCGGTGTCGGCCGGTGGTACCACGACTTCTCACCTACCAGTGACGCCGAGGTGATCGCACTGCTGGATCAGGCTCGGCACCCGCAGTGATCCGCCGAGGCAAGCGATGAAGGAGGAGCATCACCATGGAGAAGCGCAGGCTCGGCCAGGGGCTTGAGGTTTCGGCAATCGGGTTGGGCTGCATGGGGATGAGCCAGGGTTATGGCCCTGCCCCGGCCAGTCGCGAGGAGATGATCTCGCTGCTCCGCTCGGCCGCCGATCGCGGCGTCACGCTCTTCGACACCGCCGAGGTGTACGGGCCTTACGTCAACGAGGAACTGGTCGGCGAGGGCCTCGCACCGGTCCGGGAGCAGGTCGTGATCGCGACCAAGTTCGGCTTCGCGATCGACGGCGACGGAAATCAGACCGGGCTGTCGAGCCGGCCGGAGCACATCAGGGAGGTGGCCGACGCGTCGCTGGGACGGCTTAAGACCAACACGATCGATCTCTTCTATCAGCACCGCGTCGATCCTGAGGTTCCGATCGAGGATGTCGCCGGTGCGGTGAAAGAGCTGATCCAGCAAGGAAAGGTCCGTCACTTCGGCCTGTCGGAGCCGGGCGCCGCCACTGTTCGCCGGGCTCACGCCATTCAGCCGGTGACGGCTGTGCAGAGTGAGTACTCGCTGTGGACGCGCGGGCCCGAGGCCGAGATCCTTCCGGCACTGGAGGAACTGGGCATCGGTTTCGTGCCGTTCAGCCCGCTCGGGCGGGGTTTCCTGACTGGCACGATCGACGACAAAACCGGATTCTCCAGCACCGACATGCGGGCCGGTATGCCCAGATTCAGCGAGCAGAATCGGAGGGCGAATCAGGCGCTGGTCGACCTGCTCGGCGACATCGCCCGCCGAAAGACCGCCAGCACCGCGCAGATAGCGCTTGCCTGGCTGCTGGCGCAGAAGCCGTGGATCGTGCCCATTCCGGGAACCCGGAGGCTGGAGCGGCTGGAAGAGAATCTGGGCGCCGCAACAGTGGACCTCAGCCAGCAGGATCTCGACGACATCGAGGCGGCGGCGGGCCGGATCACCGTGCACGGCGAACGCTACCCGGAGCAAATGGAGCGAATGACCGGACTGTGAGCGGTGATTCGTCGTAGCCAAACAGCACCGGCTCAGTATCAGATCACCGAACGGGCCGCTCTCAAGTTCCCGCCTCGGGCGGCCGACGCACACCGTGATTGACCCAGACGGGTGATCGCACGGCGTACGAAGGGGACATCGTGGATCGGCTTCGAGTCGGCATCGCGGGCGCGGGATGGGTGGCCGGAACCCGGCATCTGCCCAGTTATGTGAAACATCCCGCCGCGCAGGTGATCACGATCTACGATCGGTGCCGTTCCCGGGCGCAGCAGCTGGCCCGCCAGGCCAGTGCCAAGAGCGGATCTGCGGTCCGCGCCACCGATGATCTGTCCGAGTTTCTGGATGCCGACCTCGACCTGGTCTCGGTCGCGACCTCGCCCTGGTCACACGCGGAAATCTCGATCGCGGCCCTCGAGCGCGGGGCAAACGTCTTCACCGAGAAGCCGATGGCGATGCACTCGGCCGATGCACAGGCGATGGCCTCAGCCGCGGTTTCGGCCGGCCGCCTGTTGTGCGTATCGCACAACTTCCTGTTCTCGTCCTCGCTGATCCAGGCCGATCGGTCCCTGGCCGGAGCGAAGATCGATTATGCGATGGGCCTTCAGCTTTCGGCCGAAAGCCGCCGCCGGCCCACCTGGTACCAGGGCCTGCCGGGCGGCCTGATGTTCGAGGAGGCCCCGCACATGCTGTACACACTGAATCATTATCTTGGCGGTGGTCTGCAGCTGGATCACGCCCGGGGCACGTTCAACGACGACGGTCATCCGCGCACCATCGAACTGATGCTGCGCGGACGTTCCGGGCTGGGCCAGATCACCATGGTCTTCTGCGCTCCGGTGTCCGAGTGGCATGTGATGCTGTCCAGTCAGCGCCGGGCCGTTGCGCTGGATCTGTTCCGCGACATCGAGGTCGAGCTGGCGCCCGACGGCGCCCACGGAGCGCTCGATATCGCCCGCAGCTCGGCCGCCCTAGTCGGCGGCCACATTGCCGGTTTCGCCAAGGCTAGCGCGCGATTCGCCGCGGGACGGCAGTTCTGGGGCCATGACGTACTGATCGGCACCTTCGTGGATACGGTCGCGTTCGGCGGCCGTTCCCCGGTACCGATGGAGGACGCGCTCGGCGTCGTCCGGCTCACCGATGACGTCCTCGAGGCGCTCGATCTGCGCGCGAAGGTCAGCCAGTGACCACCGGCGCGTCACTCTTCCCGGGCCGGATCCGGCTCCGGCCTTGACCCGGGGTCGCAGCTGCGACTCGGGTGGCCGGCCAGCTGTTCAACCCGGACCTGACCGAGCGGTGGAACCTGGCCGCGGCACGCCGAGCTCAAGTCAGGTACCTGCTGACCCCGGCGGCTGGGAAGGACCGGACGACGCGACCTTCCAGTACCTGATCGGTGATTCGCCCGACGTCGCCGGTCATCTGAGGTACCGACAGCCAAGAGCTGGCCGTGAGCAGGCCGAAGTTGCCTGGGTGTACTCGGCCTATTCGAGCCGGTCACGAGGTGGCGCGTCCCAGAGCGGTGGCAGTTCGAACGCCTTCGGCGTATTCACTTGGCCGCTCCCAGGCATCGAAATGACCGCCTCCCCCGGCAACGGTGTAAGCCCGGACATCGAAGAACCTCTCGGTGAAAACTCGCGGCGCATTGACGAGGTCGTGCGGAAACATGGTGAAAACCGCAGGCGCGACAATGGTTCCCGGCGGCACGCGATGCGCGTACGGGGAGAACGAGGTACCGATAGCACCGGTGACCCAATAAGCGGTCACCCAGTCGAGCACGTCCTCCCGGGTGAAAACAGAACTGAGATCCCCGCTTGAGTCCGACCAGCCGTAGAGCTTCTCCAGGATCCAGGCGGCCAGCCCGGCGGGTGAATCTCCGAGCCCGACGGCCAGCGTGTTCGGCTTGGTCGACTGTTGATGGTTGTATCCGCCTTCAAGTTCATGCCAGCGTGCCACGGCGTCGAGGTAGGTCTGCTCCTCAGCCGAGGGATCAGCCGGCGGCCTCGTCAGCGCGTAACGATGAGAAAGGTCCGTGAGGTGCAACGCGGCAACACGATCGGGGTATCGCGCGGCGAGTGACTCCGCGACATCCGTCCCCACGTCGCCGGCCGACACCACATACCGTTCGTAGCCGAGCTCGGAGATCGCATCGGCGATCGCCACGGCCATGTCATCGGCCGATTCCACCGGATGCGAGGTCGGCACCGAGAATGGATAGCCCGGATATGCCGGCACGACCAGGTTGAGGTCGGTCAGCTTGGGGAGCACCTTTTGGAAGCGCAGAACAGAGTCTGGCCAGCCGTGCAGCAGGACCGCCGTGCAGGCATCTGGCTGGGTACTGGGCTGATGGACGAGGCGCACGGGCGCGTCTTCGCTGCCCGCCACGACCCACGGAAACGCCCTCACCCGGCCTTCGGCAACTCGCCAGTCGTAATCGTCACGCCATGCCCGGATGAGCTCCTCGAAATAGGCGGGATCGACTCCCAGTGACCATGCTTCCCCGCCCTGGAGCGCCACGGGCCGGAAAGACCGCAATCGCGTTCGCAGATCATCCAGGGTTCGGTCCTGTACGGCGTCCGGTGCTGCGTCGATGATGAGCATGCTCAACTGCCTAGTTTGAAGTAAGTGGACGGGTGATGTTGGCAGGGATCTGATCCGCTTCGGGCTTGCCGTCGAGGTCGCGCCAGCGCGGCAGACGCTGGGACCGTGAGGCAGCGAAAGCCGGTTCAACGACTCCGCGGCCGGATCTGGCGGAAGGAGGCTGCGACGGCGACAGTGCCGGCATTCAGGTCTCCGTTACCTACGAACGTATGCGCATATCCGGGGGGCCCTTTTTACCATTCACCGCGTTGTGGACACGAGCCGCTGAGGGCACGGAGTTGGCGACCGCACTAGCCGGAATTCAACCCGACAAAGTCGTACCGCACCCGTTATCAGCTACGCGTTGTCCGTGTGCTGCAAGCTTGCTGAGGCCACGATCCGGAGATCGTAATAGAATCCTGGATCGGCTGGCGCTGCTGCGCAAGCAAGGGCTGGATGTCATCGACGACTAGAAACGAGTTAGCCACCCGCCGTGGCCCGCTGCCAGCGATCCGATCAGAGCTGGGCCAGCCGGGACAACTGGCGGCGGCGCCATCGCTCGGTGCCTTCGAGGTCATTGAATGTGAAGAGGTGGAATCCCTCGATGGGCGCCGGTGTCTGACCATTGGGAGCGAGCTGCCGCATGAGCCCGGCCGGCCTGAAACCTCCTGGCATGAAGAACCGCCACAGCAGGTTCTGCTGCTTCTTCAGATACCTGGCGGAGTCGCCGACTCCGATCGCCGCGGAGACGCGCAGGAGCTTTTGACGGCTCACCACGCCCGGCGCGCCGACCCGGACTGGCAGATCCACACCTAGCTGTGGCAGTGCCGCCGCCCACTGGCGAACACGCTGGGCGTCGAAACACATCTGCGTGGTGATGTAGTGAGCCAGCGGCGCCTTCTCGCGCAAAGCGTTTCGTAGAACCGCATCTGGGATGAGGGGGTGCCCGTCCGGGTAACCGCCGATGCCGATTTCGCCGAATGGTTCTCCCGTTTCATGAATGTCACGCAGCAGGGAAATCGCATCCGGGTACGAGCCGAGCGGCTGACCGTCACCGCCGACGACGAAGAGCCGGCTGACGTCGGCGTCCCGCAGCTGATCCAATAGATCCTTTAGATGTGCCTGGTCGCGGATGAGTCGCGCGGACAGATGCGGTACAACGATGTGCCCTTCCAAGGCGAGGGCAACCGTCAGCTCAACGGTGGCGCTGATCCCCTTCTGCGGTGAAGCGGTCACCGTGATCGGCACTCCCGCGGGCACGTGCATCAACACGTTCTCGAAAGTTCCTTTCAAAGGCAGGATCTCGTACCCTATGTCGGTGAGCACTCGCAGGTAGCCAGCACGGGACTTGGTGCGCAACCGGGTCAGGGTGTACTTCCTCCCGGTGCTGCTGCTCACGCCGCCTCCCCGGCGCCCCGGGCGCTTGCCGCCTGGACCGTGTTGGCCAGAAGCATCGCGATGGTCATGGGCCCGACGCCACCCGGAACGGGCGTGACGAAGCTGGCCGTCTCCCGCGCCTCCTCGAGGCGGACGTCACCCACAAGCCCGGTCTCGGTACGGTGAATCCCTACGTCGATGACCACAGCTCCGGGCTTGATGTGTTCGGCTCCGATGAGCCCGGCTATACCGGCCGACACCACCAGGATGTCCGCACGGCGGGTGACGTCCACGAGGCTGCGGGTACGCGAGTGGGCCACAGTGACCGTCGCGTTCGCATGCAGCAGCATCTGGGCCATGGGGCGCCCGACGAGCTCTGATCGACCGACGACAACGGCCTCCGCACCGGCGATGGCCACGTCGACCGATCGCAGCAGCCGCATGACTCCCGATGGCGTGCAAGGGCGAAGTCCCGGCGCTCCCTTGGACAGCAGGCCCTGGCTGAGAACCGTCAGGCCATCGACATCTTTGTGAGCTGGGATCGCTTCGATCAAGGGCCCGGAGTCGAGTCCGGCGGGAAGAGGCAGCTGGAGCAGGATGCCAGAAACGTGATCGTTCTCGGCCGTTTCGGCGATTCGGTCCGCGATCTCGGACTGTTCGGCGTCGGCCCCAAGCTGCAGGTGGAAGTCCTCGATCCCGGCTTCGCGGGCCAGTTTGCGCTTCCTGGCCACATAGATCCGGCTCGCGGGGTCCTCCCCCACCAGGATGGTGGCCAGACCTGGTCTGCGCCCCTGGTCTGCGTAGAGCTTCGCGGCCCGAGCGGCCGTCTCGTCGCGGACTTTACCGGCCACCACCCGGCCGTCGATGAGCTGTGCCGTCATCAGCTGAACACCACCGTCTGATTACCGTGGCGGATGACCCGGTCCTTGCAATGCCACTTGACCGCCCGAGCCAGGACCAGCCGCTCGACGTCCGCGCCACGTTCGGCAAGCTCCTGCGCGGTTTCCGCGTGGGAGACGCGCACCACATCCTGCTCGATGATGGGACCTTCATCGAGGTCCTTGGTCACGTAGTGCGCGGTGGCGCCGACCAACTTGACGCCGCGCTCCTTGGCCTTCTGGTAGGGCCCGGCCCCGACAAAGGCGGGCAGGAAGGAGTGGTGGATGTTGATGATCGGTACACCGACGGCATTGATGAACTCGCCGGACAGGATCTGCATGTAGCGGGCCAGAATGACAACGTCAACGTTGCCCTGCAGCGCACGCAGTTGCTCCTGTTCGGCCGGGCCCTTGTCGCGGCCCACCGGGATGTGCAGGTACGGAACCCCGAACTGGCGCACGTCGTCGGCCAGATCAGGGTGGTTGGATATCACCATCGCCACGTCCATGGGCAGTTCGCCTCGGCGATGGCGCCAGAGCAAGTCGAGCAGGCAATGGTCGGACTTCGACGCCAAGATGGCCACGCGCTTCGGTCTTGCCGCACTGTACAAATGCCAGGACATGCCGAGCCGATCCTGGATCTCCGTGGCGAGTTCGGCCTCGAGTGGCCACCGGGCGGTGGCGAAGTCGGCCAGCTCGAAAACGGTGCGCTGAAAGAAGTGACCGCCGTCTGGCCCGGACGAGTACTGGTTCAGGGACAAGATGTTTGCTCCGTGCCGGGCCAGAGCCGAGGAAACGGTGGCGACGATGCCGGCGCGATCCGCGCCCTCAACCAGAAGCCGGCCAACGTTCGTGAGGTGAGCGAGCGCTGCGCCGCTCGGGGCTGGCGAAGGGTTGGGGGGTACTGAGAATGAGCTCATGATCTCTCCTGGGGCGCGGCCCGGCCGCGTGCGCGACGGGGAATGAGTCCTCGATCGCGAACGGCCCGGCGGTTGCTGGCTCAGACGTGGGCGTCATACTGCGGGAGCGCGAGTTTCGCGAGCGTTGGAAGGGGACGCATTGCGTAAGGCTGTTCGCGCTCGCCGCCGCTGCTCATCGGTGCGGCAGCGCGCTGGTGTGCATGGTGGCGCGGATCTCGGTCTGCGCATGCCGTTCGACGGTTTGCTTCGCCGTCCCGCCGTCTTCCTCGCCCCACAGCAGCTTGACTTCGCCGCCATCGACAGCGTGCTGGTCGTCCACGAAGGCGGTGGACAGCCACGCCCCCACGTTGACCGTGTAGCCACGCAGGGTCGAGATCCCGATGACGCGGCCGTCGTCGCCCAAGACGGCGTCGTTGAGGACGCGAGCCTCTCGAGCGAGCGGAGTCTCCAGATACTTCGCTCGATTGTCCTTGTCGAAAAGACTGCTGGCGTACACCCGGGTCACGTCCTCGTCATTCCATCGCAGCCAGACCTTGGTGCGGTGCGGCTGGCCGGCGATCTGCTCCAACGCGCTCCGGCCAATGAAGTCATGGTCGAACTTGACCAGGTGCCCGTAACCGAAGTCGTATGGAGTGACGTAGTAATCCTCGATGTCGTCGGACCGGTAACTTCCTCCGATAGACAACTTGCCCTCGTAGCCGTCGCCACGTAGCCATTCGCGATAGGGCGTCAAAGCGGCAGACGAGTAGATAGCCGGGGTTGGCTGGGCGGCGTACCCAGACTCAACCGACCCGGTGTAATACGCCAAAGCACCGCCCACCACCAGCCCGAGCCCCTCCCCAGCCTCCAGCAAGGCATCCCAAGCGGCTTCCCGCTGGTCGGCCGGACCAAAGATCTCCAGGCCCATTGAGTCCGAACCCGGGACCCCGGCCATTGTGTGCGACAGTGCCCGAACTGGTACACCCGCCAGCTGAAAGCGGGTCATGGAAAAGAACTTCACGTCCTCGAGCGGTGCACCGTTGGCCCTGGCGATGATCTCCCGGACGTTGGGCCCCTCGATCTCGAACCGGAATGTCCGGCGAGCTCCACCGGGGGGCTGATCCGCGGTGCGTTCGTCGCGGGTGATCTCGACGTCATAGCCACCGACTTCGGCCTGGTAGCTGACCCAGTTCGCGGCGGCGGTGGGCCCGACGATGTTGACCCGTCCGGGTTCGAGCCCGAAGAGGACGGCCGTTCCAATCATCTTGCCTTCGTCGGTGCACGCGACGAAGTGCTTAGCCTTGTTCGGCGCCCAGGTGGCGAAGCTGTTCGTACCGGTGTCGGCCAGGAGCCGGTCGACATCGGGACCCTCCACATATACGTCGGTCATGTGGTGCGACTGGTCGAAGAGGGTCGCGGTCTTGGACCAGCCCGCCTGTTCGTCCTGCCAGTTCGTGTACACGTCCGGATAGTCGAATTTAAAACGCTTCGTGGGTGAGTTGCGAAGCATCTGGACCGGGTCGCCGACCCTCTTGAGCTTTGCTTCAAGCGATTCCATTGATGTCTGACTTCCCTTCATGTCTCTCGCGCACGTATCGGATTCGATGAACGGCGATGGACTGCAGGAATACCTTGACCGATTCCTGGCCGCCCATGAGGGTCTGGCCGAGTCGATGGGTACAGGTCAAAACAGTTGTGGCGGTGCGTCTCGATCCGCGGGACACAGCATGCTGGCAGGGTGCCCTACGGTCGGAGACGGCAGCCGGGCGCCACCGGCGTCACGGCGGGCGACGGATCCATGTGGACGATGCCGGCGGTGGCCGGCAGGGCGGCGAGGATCCTCGTGTGGATCGGATACCCGCTGTGGCAATGCCCGTCACCCTCCAACACTTACCCGAGGCGCATCGATGAACGTCCCGGAGAAATGACCCTGTGAGTGCCAATTGCGTTGACGTGATCTAGGGACCGCGAGGGTCAGCTCTGACTGGCGCGTGCCCGAGGCCGGGGTTGGTCATGACCTCAGGTTATGGACCGTACCCCAGACCAACTCCGTTGTACAGACTCACTTTCCGCACAGCAGAACAATCCGCATGGCTGATTCAAGCGGCCACCGCCCGCCTCGTCCTGATCAGCAGATCGTGCTTCTGCTGGCCAGACAAAGTTGTGGCGAAAAATCGATGAGAGAAGCCGCATGAGGGCCTGAAGCAGCGCCGTCGGCTTTGGGCTCGGTACAGGAGATGGGTCCCGGGAGAACTCCTCCCTTACCCGCGCCTGACGACCTGCGTCACCGAAGGGCAGCCCAGAGACGGCGACTGAGTTCGTTCACCAGCCGCCACCACTGCAGTCCCGTTTCTCGGCTTCATAGCGACTCGAAGTAAGCAGCGCCCGGACGACAAGCGTCACGCTCCGCACGCGGATCGCGGCCGCGCGGTTCGAACAGGACGCTAAGAGCGCTGCAACCCACGGGCAAGGTAATCCCAGACAGCCCGCACAGCCTGTGGAGTGTAAATACGATCTCTCTTGATTCGCTGTTCTGCCTCGTCGGTCCACGTTGGCCAGCCCTGAAATCCCGATGTGATTTGCTGCTGCTGACAGGCCATCTCGAGCATGATCGCCGCGACTGTTGCTTCTCTCACGTCTGAACCGACAGTGACCACTCCGTGGTTGACCAGGAATATCGCTCGGGCCGGGCCCAGCTGCTTCGCCACAGCGTCACCCAATTCGGGCGTAACAATCAAATCGCTGGTGTCGGTGAACCGTGGTACGCCGAACGGCGCAAAATAGTTGGCCGCGTGACTGATCGGGAGCAAGTCTCGCCCGGCCGCAGCCAGGCCCACTGAATATGGGCTGTGAACGTGCACAACTCCGCCCACGTCCGGGCGGGCGGCCATGATCTGCGTGTGGATCGGGTACTCGACGTGGCTAACGCCATCTCCGTCGACCACATTGCCCTTTTCATCGACCAGGTGCACCCGCTCAGTGGTGATCTCGTCCAATCCCCAGCCAGAAGCCTTGAGCCAAATTCCGCGCCCCTGCGGATCGCGAGCCGAAGGGTGCCCCCAGATCAGGTCATTGTGGCCCTCGTGCGCCAGGATACGCGAAGCCGTCGCTACCAGCTGGCGAATATCTTCGGACATAAGCAATCCTTCAATTGTCGGAGCTAGACCTCGTTCGAGACAGCGTCGATTCTGCCGCTTCAGAGAAGCACTATCTTCTGCGAAGAACTCACGTCGACAGAGACTCACTCTGGTGAATGGCACGCAGAAGTTCATGCTCGTGGGCGTTGGGGCCGTCAATTTCGGCGACGACAGATCCGGCGCGCAAGACGAGAACGCGATCGCACACCAGTGAGTAGTCACTGAAGTCAGTGGACTGAAAGAGCACTGCGCACGGTGACGTAGCGATCTCACGAATCACTTTGAATAGTTCGATCTTCGCGCCCACGTCCACACCCCTCGTGGGATCTTCCAGGAGCAGCACTTTGGGCGTCGTGAGCCGCCACTTAGCAAAAACAACTTTCTGCTGATTGCCTCCGGACAACGAGCTGGCGGCGTGATTGATCGACACGATTCGCGAAGGTATGCCCCGCAAACCGTTCAGTGCTTTTTGCGCCAAGCGCTTAGGGGTGAGCAACACAGACTTGTCCAAGACCGCTGTGTGAGCCGTGGCGACGTTATCCCGTATGGACGATTCAAGCGCCAATCCCTCCTGCGCACGGTCCGAAGGAACAAATGCGATGCCACGGCGTACTGCCTGCGCCGGCGACTTGGGCAGCTCGGCGACGTCAAGGATGCGCGCTACTCCGCTATACCCTTTTTCGACCCCAAAGAGTAGACGCATGACGTCGGTCGCGCCACATCCTTCCAAGCCCGCCAGCCCGACAATCTCCCCGGAGTGAACGGATAGGCTCACGTCATGAAGCACGCCGGAGTTGATGTTCTCCAGGCGCACCGCGTCCGAACCTGAACGCTCATTTTTCGTGCGTTCGGTCAAGGACGGCGGCTCTTGTCCGAGCATCAAATTTATCGTCTGTTGTACGGTCAATTCAGCGGCGAGTCCAGAGAACACCACTTGGCCATCGCGGAGCACAGACACCGAGTCGGCCAGCGCGAAGACCTCTTCGAGTCGATGCGACACGTAGACGACCGCGACACCTCGGTCACGCAACTTTCGTACAACTGAGAACAATCGCTCGGACTCATCCTGCCGAAGAGCTGAGTTGGGTTCGTCGAGAATCAGTACCCGAGCATCGACCAGCAACGCTTTCGCGATCTCCAACATCTGCCGGAGAGGAAGCGACATCTGTTCAACCGGCAGGTCAAGGTCGACGTCCAGTTCCAGGTCCGCCAGGACTGGGCGCACGCGCTCTTCCATGGCGGCACGATCAACCAGACCCAGAGCGTTCACCGGGAACTCGCCGTTCGCCAAATTTTCGACGGCGTCCAGCGTTGGGAACAACAGGGTCTCTTGAAAGACCGTTGCTATCCCGCAGCGATTGGCCTCCAGGACCGAGCCGAACGTCACGAGTCGCCCGTCCAGAAGGATGGAACCAGCGTCGAGCGTTTCCGCGCCGGCCAGAATCTTCATGAGGGTGGACTTGCCAGCCCCATTCTCTCCGAGGACGGCGTGGACCTCGCCCCTCCGAAGAGTCAGATCCACATCTTTGAGTACCTTAGGACCGCCGCCGTAGGCCTTATCAATACCGCTGAGAACGCATACTACGCCGTCATCCTGTTCGCGCTCCACTTTATCCGGTCCTCAGGCGGGCGGCGCGAAGGCGCCGGATGGTCGAGTCGAGTCCTACGGCCGCCACAATGACAGTGCCGGTAACGATGTAGCCGAGATTAGCTGAAACACCGAACTGGATCAGGGATGCCTGAATGATACTGATCAGAAGCGATCCCAGAACAGCTCCCCAGACGGTGCCCGATCCTCCAACCAGACTTGTTCCTCCGATGATCGCCGCGGCGATGACCTGGATCTCGAACCCGTTTCCCTGACTGGGGTCCGCTGCAGCGAAATAGGCGAGTGTCAGCACACCACTCACACCGCAGAGCACTCCTGACAGCAATGTGGCGGCTATACGTACCCGGGCGATCGAGTAGCCGGACAGCTCGGCAGCCCGCGGATTGGCTCCCACGCTGCGCACCGCGAATCCAAACCGCGTCCGCTTGAACAGAACTGACAGCACAATGGCCAGAACAACGAAGGCATACACCATCAAAGGAACTCGAAGATACGTTCTGCCGAGCACATCGAAGAAGCTACTCGTTGAATCCAGATTGATCGTTTGGCTGTGAGTGAGAGCAGACGAAATACCGGCGAATGCTGTAAGGGTGCCCAAAGTGATAATCAGCACCGGCACCCGGAAGATGCTTGAAATGATTCCATTGACTGCCCCGAGCGCACCGCCCACCAGAATGCCAACACAAGCCGCAATCCAGGGGTTCAGGCCATGCTGAACCAGCAGGGCCGAGGTGACAATGCTGAGTCCGTAAATGCTGCCGACAGACAAATCCATCTCGCGCATAGCCAGGAGAAAAACGGTTCCCAGGGACATGATCCCGAAGAAAGCAGCGGCTTGAGCGATGTTGGCCAAGGACTGAATGGCCACGAACCGTGGATGAGTGACGCCAGTGATCAGTAGCAGGACGAGAATTGCTACGAATACTCCGACCTCATTGGTCTGGACCCGGCTTCGCAGGAAGGGGACGACTTGCCCCATCCTGCTGGGCGCGGTTCCTGGTGCCACGGAGGCCATGGGCTTGGACATTGTCATGGGTTCAGTGAGGTCAACTGTTCGCCGACGCCGGGCAGGTTACCGTTCTTGATCGAATTCTCTGCGGCGGCAATGGCTTTCGCGTAATATTTCTCGTACAGCGGCGCGCTCTTCGCCTGCCGGACAGCCAGGGCATCCGCTGCGTTCGCCTTCGTCACGATGTCCACGCCAGAATCGACCCAGCCGTTCGGCATACCCTTACCGTCATTAAGCGATTTGAGCATGTATTTCGCGGACAGGTACCCTTGAACGAATCCGTTCTGCCCGATAACTGCTGTCATGGTTCCCGCTTGGACCGCTTGGACAACTGCTACGGAGTCACCACTGACGTTGCCGATGAGATACTTGGCTCCGGTGTCGTCCTGCTTGACCTTGAGCAGGTTTGCCGCATCCTGATCACAGACACCGAAGAAACCAAGCGCGTCCGGCTCTTGCGCGATCTTCCGCGACCATGCGCTGAAGTTCGTGTCGGGTTGCCCCGTGCTGTTAAAAGCATCCTTCACCTCAACACCGGGCTGGAGCTTGGCCATCTCTTCCTTGAAGCCTTGGAATATTGGAACAAGAACGTCGAGGCCGGGAACGCAGATACCAGGCTGGATGTATCCCTTCGCGTTGGGTCCCAGGGCGGAGGAGAACTCCTTCGCGAGAGCCGAACCTTTACCTTGGGCCGAAGCCCCGGTGTGGAACGTTGCCACCGACTTTGGTGAGCCAGCGTCCAGAGAGGCGACCGCGATGCCCCCCTGCTTGGCATCCGCCAGCGGCTTGATCCACAGACCGGAGGGATAGGCATCGGCGATCACTCCGTCGAATCCGGCCGAGACGTCGGAACGGAGGGCGGCGATCGCCTCGGGCGGATTGATCGTGGCCGGTCCCTGGGTCGTCACCTTGGAACCCACGTCGTTCGCTGCACTTTCGGCGCCCAAGGCGATTTCGGAAGTCAGTGGCGAAGATTGCAGCTGGATGAACGCAATCTTGCGCGCCTTTGTGGACGACGAGGAGGACGACGAATCCGAGCCAGAGCCACAAGCAGTAAGCGCCACGAGGCCGACGATGCCGGATACGACTACGAGTACGCGGAGGCGTTGCATGGACGTGGTTTCCAATCGGTGAGCGCCTTGCGAATCATCGCGCTGGGCCATACCGGCGGCACATCCCGAGCAGTTCAGCTTTGATCGCTCCGGCTAGCAGAACAACTTACTGGTGACCAGAATTTAGGGCTGCAGGGAAGAGATGTCAAGGATGCGCGCCGAGACGCCTCGGCCAGTTGGGGAACCAGGTGTACCTGTTCCTTGCGGAGGCCTAGTCTGACTGGCCGAGAGCCGGCCCTCTGGTAGCGGTGTGAGGGCCATTGGGGATGGGCACACAAGGGGATCGAGGAGCGATATGCCCTATGGCATGGTGGTTCGACTGCAAGTCAAGCGTGAGCGGCGCCAGGAGTTCGATCGCCTACTTGAGCGGGTGAAGCTCCGAGCCGCGAACGAAGATGGCTGCTTGGCGTTCAACGTACACAACTCGTCCGAGGACCCGGACTGCGTGTGGATCTACGAAGCCTACACATCCAAGACCTACCACGACGACGAGCATGAGGCGCTGCCCGAGGTAAAGGATGCCCTCGCCCGCATCCCGGAGCTGGTGTCCGTCCCCTGGGTCATATACCAGGGCGAATCGCTCTATGAGTAGAAGCCGCGACTCGACTTATCCCATTTCGGCCGATCGCCTCCCGGAGTAGCACCGGTGGAACCTGTTCGAGGACACCTGGGTGTGAGGCTCCAAGATCGCTGAAGCGACAGCGACCATGGAACACGTCCGCCCCCGGCCCTGTGCACACGGCGCTCGGAGGGCCCTGCGAAGGTGCTTGCCACTGACCTCAGTGAACGGGTTCCACAGATGCCGGCGTTTCCCGGCTGGGTACGGCTCGCGGACGGCCAATTGGCGTGCGCCGATCTTCATCAGCAGTCGGCCGAGCGGTCCGACGATCCGGGCCGGTTGCCCCCCTGGTGCCTCGGGAGGGGTATTCAACCTTCCGGTTGACCAACGCCGAACCGCCTACTAGGTTCGTGATTAACCAATTGGTTGAATAAGAGAGGTCGGCATGGTCGCAGACGCGCTGTCCCGGGTCTTCTCGGCTCTGGCCGACCCGACCCGGCGTGACCTGGTGGCCCGGCTCGCCGCCGCCGACGCCACCGTGAATGAACTGGCGGAGCCCTACGACGTCAGCCTGCAAGCGGTGTCCAAGCACGTGAAGGTGCTGCAGGACGCCGGCCTGGTCACCCGGCGCCAGGAGGCCCAGCGACGCCCGGTGCATCTGGAAGCGGAGGTTCTCGACCTCATGACCGCCTGGATCGAGCGCTACCGCCGTCAAGCCCAGGCACGCTTCCGCCGTCTGGACGACATCTTGGCCGAGCTACCAGATCAGCTGCCAGAGCAGTCTCAACCCCTCCCGATTCAGGAGAACCCCGATGAATTCCACCGTGAGTCAGCCCGCTAACGAGACGTCGATCGTCCTGGAACCGGCCGTGCCGCTGGTTCGGATCATCCGGGAATTCGACGCATCGCCGGAGAAGGTCTTCCTAGCCCATGTCGATCCCGAGCTGGTCGCGCAGTGGATGGGCCCGAATGGCACTCAGATAGCGATTGACAGCTGGGACTGCCGCACCGGCGGTTTCTGGCGCTACGTCGCCAACTCCGGCGGCGCTGAGTACGGCTTCCACGGCAGCTTCCATGAGGTGCGACCAGCCGAGCTGATCGTGCAGACCTTCACCTTCGAAGGTGAACCGGACGGGGTGGCGCTGGAGAAGGTCGCGTTCGAGGACCTCGGCAACGGCCGGACCCGGCTGGTCGCCACCTCTCTGGTCGACTCGTTCGAGGATCGGGACGCGTTCGTGACCAGCGGTATGGAGGTCGGCGTGATCGAGGGTTACCAGCGGCTGGATGCCCTGCTAGCTGACTGACGCCGGTGCCGAGTGGGTGCCGTCCTGCCCCGGCCGGCTCCCTGGCGGCACATTCTTCACCCGCCCGGCCACGGCATCTCGGGGTCTTGGTCAGGGGCTGCCCCCGCTTCCAGGCGGGTTCCAACTGATTAATGAGAGATGTTGTCATTTCGGTCGGGATGACAGTGTGCTGGCTCAGGACATAGGAAACGCATGTCTCAGGTCATAGGAAACTGGTGTGTCGGGTGATCGGAAACCTGATCTTGAGGGTCAGGCTCGGCGATGTCGAAAGCCAGGCTTGTCATTACCGCTGTCGTCATGGAGGGCCGCAGCCAGTCGGAGGTGGCTGCTGCTTACGGTGTGTCCAAGGGCTGGGTGTCCAAGCTCATGTCCCGTTACCGGGCCGAGGGCGAGGCCGCGTTCGAGCCGCGGTCGCGGGCCCCGCACGCCAGCCCCGGCGCCACCGGAGATCAGACCGTCCAGCTCGTCCTGGAGTTACGCAAGACGCTGACCAGGGCCGGGCTGGATGCTGGCGCGGACACCATCGGCTGGCACCTGAGACACCGCCATCAGATCCGGCTGTCCCGGGCCACGATCCACCGCATCCTGAACCGCCATGCCGCTATCACTCCGCAGCCGGGCAAGCGGCCCAAGAGCTCCTGCATCCGTTTCGAAGCTGAGCAGCCGAACGAGACCTGGCAGTCAGACTTCACTCATTACCGGCTGGCGAACGCTGACGGCACCGCGGGTGCTGATACGGAGATCATCACCTGGCTGGACGACCACTCCCGCTACGCCCTGCACATCTCCGCCCATCCGCAGATCACCGCGCCGATCGTGCATGCCACGTTCATCAAAGCCGCTGCCCTGCATGACTATCCAGCCTCAACTCTGACCGACAACGGCATGGTCTACAC
>CALMAR010000459.1 GCA_937859855.1 uncultured Kineosporia sp. | reverse complement strand
CACCTGGACCGCCAGGATCGTGGCCGCGGTGATGGTCGAGACGACCGCCGTCTGGGACGCCCACCTGCTCGGCAGCTGGCATCGTGAGATCACCTACGGCGTGGTCGTGTTGGCCACTGTCGCCGTGCTCGGCCTGCTGCTGCGTGAACTCCTCGGCAGGCTGGCGGTCGTCGCGCTGCTGGCCGCGCTGCTGGCGGGCGTCGGCGGCTCGGCGGCCTACGCCGTCTCCACCGCCAGCCACGCCCACTCCGGCAGCATCCCCTCCGCCGGACCGTCGGCCTCCGGCATAGGTGGTGGAGGAGGTTCGTCGTCCGCCGACTCGGCTCTGGTCGCGCTGCTGGCGCGGACCACGACCCGATGGGCGGCCGCCACCAACGGGGCGCAGGCGGCCGCACCGCTGCAGATCGGCAGCGGCCGGCCGGTGATGGCCGTCGGCGGGTTCACCGGCAGTGACAACGCTCCCACCCTCGCCCAGTTCAAGGCCTGGGTGGCTGCCGGCGACATCTCCTACTACGTGGTCGAAAGCAACGGCATGGGTGGTGGGCGCGGCGGTGGCTCGGGCAGCAGCAGCCAGATCGCCAGTTGGGTGGCCACGCAGTACCCGGCGACCACCGTCGGCGGCGCAACCGTGTACAAGCTCACCAGCTGAGCAGAGGACCGCCGGCCCTAACACATCATCTGAGGAGTACGCGTCGGCTTCGCGACGGCGCAGTCGGCGGGACGGCGGAGTCCCGCACCGTGTCGACCTTGCTGAGGGAGGTCCGCAGCAGCTGTGAGCCAGAACCTTCCCGGAAAGAGGCGACTCCCGGGCGGCGCGACATCAGTGCTGCTCGTCCTCTACCTCGTGGGCGCCCTGCTGGCTCCGCTTGCGACGCCGGCCCATGCCCCGGTCGACCGCGCCGCCGCGGCCACCCCACCGATGGGGTGGGACACCTGGAACACGTTCGGCTGCACCATCAACGAGAAACTGATCGAGCAGACCGCCGACGCCATCGTCTCCACGGGGCTGCGCGACGCCGGTTACCGCTACGTCGTCGTGGACGACTGCTGGTTCGATCCTGGGCGTGACGCCGCAGGAAACCTGCAGGCCAACAGCAGCCGCTTCCCCGCCGGAATGAAGGCCTTGGGCGACTACCTGCACGCCCGCGGACTGAAATTCGGCCTGTACGAGTCTCCCAACGTCCAGACCTGCGCCCAACGGGCCGGCGCTTACCCCGGCTCCACCGGCAGCCGCGGGCACGAGACCCAGGATGCGCGGCAGTTCGCCGCCTGGGGGGTGGACTACCTCAAGTACGACTGGTGCTCCCCCGACGGAACGATCGACCAGCAACTCGCCGCCTTCGCCACCATGCGCGATGCGCTGGCAGCCACCGCCAGAACCATGGTCTTCAACATCAACCCGAATAGCGCCCACGCCAACACCGGCGGTGTGGCGTACTGGGGAGGTGTCGCCAACACCTGGCGCACCACGCAGGACATCACCAACGCCTGGGAGACGGCGACCGGCGGCTCGACGCTGGGAGTACGCGACATCGTCGACGCGAACGCCCGGCTCGGCGCCAACGCCGCTCCGGGCGGCTTCAACGATCCCGATATGCTGGAGGTGGGCCGCTCAGGTCTCACCCAGACCGAGGCCCGCAGTCACATGGCACTGTGGGCCATGATGGCTGCTCCGCTGATCGCCGGTAACGACCTCCGCACGATGACAGCGAAAACCCTGGCTATTCTGGGGAATTCAATCTTGATCGCGATCGATCAAGATCCTCTGGCGCGACAGGCGAGCGAAGTGTCGAACGACGGAACCCACCGTGTCTTCGTCAAGAGGCTCAGTAACGGAGACACGGCAGTGGCCCTCTTCAACGAAGGCGATTCGGCACGTGCGATGAGCACGACCGTCAGTTCGGCAGGGCTGCCAGACCACGGCGTCCTCCTCCGCGACGCCTGGACCGGCACCACATCACGCGCAAGCACCACTATCGCGGCAACCGTTCCCGCCCACGGCACGGTAGTCTTCCGGGTCAGCGCCATCGGCTGAGCCAGTCCGGCAATGCCACGGAGATTCGTCACGGGTTCCGGGATCCGCTCGGGTCACGGCGGCCAGAAACCGCCACTGGGAGAGCCGCAACGCGTCCGACTCTGGATCCCGTGCCTGTACTGGGTGGTGTGCAGCCTGAGACCCGACGGGGAACCGTGGCGCCCTGTTCGCGGTCCATTCCGCCCAGGCGTCTACCGGACGTCAGCTCTGCGCCGCGCCGGTGACAACTTTCGCCGAATGGGTCTGGCCCTCGGGGTCGACCCAGCTGAGGCTCAACCGATGTCCGGGCGAGACCGAGGCCATTATCGACGTCAGGCCGGTGGCATCGGCGACGCGTCGCCCTGCGACGGAGGTGACGATGTCTCCGGCGGCCAGGCCGGCATCGTCTGCCGGCGAGCCCTGGACGACGCCAAGTACCTGAGCGCCGCCGTCACCGCCCGTGCCGTCGGTTACCTCCACACCCAGGTACGCCCTTTGCGTGGCGGTAGACGTCCCTGCGCCGGATCGGGTCCCGGCGGCGCCGGCCTCGATCTTGTGCGCCACGGTGAGGGCGGTGGCGATCGGGATGGCATAGCCGTCGTTGCCCTGCGAGGAGGCCGCGGTGTCCATACCCACCGCCGCATCCGACGCGTCCAGCAGTGGGCCGCCGGAGTCGCCCGGCTGGATGTTGGCGTCGGTCTCGACCAGACCCGTGAGTTGCTCGGAGTTGGTCCCGTCGTCATCGCTGGCAGTGATGGTCTGCCCGACACCGGTGACCGTGCCGGCAGCCGCGCTGGGTGTCCCGCCCGTGCCGCCGGCGTTGCCGACGCCGGTGACGGCGTCGCCGACCTGCACGGCTCCGGCTGAGGTCCTCACCGTGGCCAGCCCGGAGGCGTTCTGCAATTGCACGACGGCGACATCGGTGGTGGTGCTGATCCCGACAACGCGTGCCCCGTAGGTGCGGCCGGTCGCCACCACGGTGACGGAAATGCTTGTCTCGCCCTGGACGACGTGCCTGTTGGTCAACACCTCTCCGGTCGAGGTCAGCAACATGCCGGTGCCGGCGGCCTTCTCGGTACCGCTCAGCACGACGGTGATGTCCACCACGCCGGTCTCCTGGCTGTCCGTCGCGGACGTCGTGGACGTCGTGGACGTCTGCGAGGCGCCCCCGGCGGTGACCGCGCCGCCCCACCCGCCGCGCCCGGGCGCCCCGCCTCCGGATATCCCGGCGCCCGACCACTGGGCACGACACACGACCGGGTCCGATGCCGGCGACGACCTCACCGCCGCACCGACGCCGAACCCACCGCCGAGGACCATGACGGCCGCCGCAGCGATCCCCGCCCTGGTGCCTCGGGGTCGCAGTCCCTGCCGCGGACGTCCCGGGTCGCTCGGCCTTGCAGCGGACGGCGTGGTGGGCGTCGTGCCATCCGGCGCCTCGTCCTCCACGCGCCGAGCGGCACCGGGCGCCGCCGCCCGATCCTCGTAACTCTCCATCACTTCGCTCACTTCCTGGCTTCTCTCACAAGGCCCAACGCGTCCATGAGACGCCGCCACCTCGGGAAAATGCTGAAAACCGGCTGAGTGTGGCGAGGCGCCGGTGTTCAGCTCGGGTCGCCACCGGCTGCAACCCGTCGTCCCACCCGCTCGTCAGCCTGGATTCAGGCGCGCACTGGCTGAGGGTGGAAGCCGAAATTTAGCTTCACAGAATGCTTTCCGCTTTGATCCGAGGGATCGGTTGGCGGCAGTACGTGCGATGAACGAGTCCCACGATGAGCAGGATCAGGGCGAGCCGCTCGGGTGTCGCAAGGAGTGAAGTCGCGACTCGATCGATAGGGTTCTGCACGCTGAGGGCACGCTGCACGATCCAGCTTCCCGGGATGATCGCGATGGATGGGGTCACCGCGTAGGTGGCGGGCTTGGATCGGGAGATCATCAAGATGGGGGCAGCGATGAGCGCCAAGGCGGCCAGTTGCGCCACCAGGCGCACCAGACCTTCTCACACTGGTACCTGCCCTGGCTCGGCGTCGACCCCGCCCGGCAGGGCCACGGGCTCGGAAACCGGCTGCTGCAGTCATGTCTCGAGGTCGTGGACGCCGATCCTCTGCCCGCCTACCTGGAGACCCCGAACCCGCGCACCATCCCCCTTTACCGCCGGGCCGGCTTTCGAGATCACGGCCGAGGCGCAGGCGAACTGCCCACCGATCACCGGCATGCTCAGACCAGCACGGTTGTGATGTCTCAAGACACCACACGGAGCCGCCCGTGGTGTCCAGACTCAGGGCATAGGAAACCCATGTCTCACGTCGCGAGGCTCGACTTATGCCTGAGGATCTGGCCCTTGTGCATGCGGATGCAGGAATGCCAGGACGGCCAGGACCCGTCTGTTGCTCGCGGCGTCCGGACTGAGGTCGAGTTTGGTGAAGATGGCGCTCACGACGGGTTCGACGGTCTTGATACTGAGATGCAGTTGTTGACCGATGGCGGCATTGGACAGACCCTGCGCCATCAGTTCGAGCACGTCGCGCTCGCGTCGGTTCAGCTGTTGAAGCCAGCCGGTGTTGCGCTGCCGGGACGCGATCCGGGCCAGGTCCAGATGTGTGATTACCAGGGCGGCTTGGGCTGCCAGATCATCAAACAGGTGCTGCTCGGCCCGGGACAGGCCGTCGGCTTGAGCTCGTTCGACACTGATCGCGCCGATCGTCGTGGTCTCACGATGAACCGTTCGGACGTGCAGGTCAGGCGTTTCTCGTAGCGTGGAGAGACTGGTCGGGCGGATGTCGTGACCGCGTTCGGGCCACACGCCGACAGCATGGAGCCGGTCCTCCAGTCCGATCCACAGTGTGGCCTGCGGCGCGTCCAGGGCTTCTGCGGCGGCTCGGGCGACGTCCGTCGGCATGTCGTACGGTTCGGTGCCGCTACGGGACAGCCAGCTCAAGGCCGAGTAGGCGGCGACGTACTGCCCGTGCAGGATCGCCCAGCCGGCCGCTACGGGTACCAGTGTCGCCGCGAGGAGGCCGGCGCGCGGCGTCCCCCAGAACACCAGGCCGATCATCAGGAACACCATCGACAGTCCGGCCGCTGCGGCCAGCCAGGCCAGTTGCAGCCGCACAACTCGGCCTGAGCCTCGCCAGCGGGCCAGCGCCGCGACCGGCCACGTGATCTGGAACATTGCGTACGCCGGGTGCGCGATGCGTGTCCATAACCTTGCTGCTTGGTCGGCGCCGTCAAGGAGGAACGGCGGCGCCGTCGTCGTGCCGGTCGAGGCGTATTCGACCGGCCACAGCGCGGAGAGGGTCGCGCACACCACGGCGATCACTCCCAAAACGAGCAGCGGCAACCGCCAGCGCCGGGACGGCAGGCGTCCGTTCGGGAAGCAGATCACCGACAGCGTGGTCAAGGCCAGGCCGATCGCAGTGGGCCAGACGCCGAGCCATCCCCACCAGGCATCCACCCCTGGGGATGACGTGTGTCCGACCTGACGTCCGAAGAAGAGGACTGCCTCCACCGCGCCGGCGGCCTGGAACAGCAGACCCTCCCGGTGTCCGGGCCGCTGAAACAGCACGTAGGCGCCCACGGCAGTAAAAGCAGCCGCAAGCAGGCCGTTGTGCAGGTTCGGCAGCCAGAGGCCACGGGCCAGGCCCGTCACCACTAGGACGACGACCCCGCTGACCAGCAACAACGAGATCGGGCCATGCCATCGCCGGTCCTCCACATCAGCCACGCGGCCATGCTGGCAGCCCTACGGCGGCGACCGCAGTAGGGATCTCCCTGCACTCCGCCCGGCAACTCCAGGGGCAACCCCGTAGTCCGGGCTCAGAGCCTCCAGACAGGGTCGACGACGTCGTCATCGGCTCTACCCGGAAAGGACCCCCATGACCACCTCATACGCCGACCAGCACACCGGCCGCGTCCGACCCAGCGACCACACTCCTACCGATCGGATCCTGACCGGTTCCCTACTGGTCGCCCCGCTTCTCTACCTGGCTGCCGACTCCACCTACGCGGCACTCGGGTGGGACGCCGCACCCGCCGGCCTTCTGCACGTCATCGGCGCCATCGCCTACGGCTTCGTCATCCTGCGGGTAGTCGCCTGGCTACCGCGCCAGTCCAGCCTCGGTGCCGCGATCCTGGTGACCGGCATGATCGGACTCGCCGGGAACGTGGCATACGGCTTCGACACCATCCACATGTCCCTCGGCGACGTGGCCCTCGTCCACCAGCCCGGCGCCGCCAACCTGATCAAACCGCTCGGACTGTTCTTTCCACTGTCCTTCGCGCTCGCCGCGTTCGCGCTGACCAGGCTGGGCTACCGTTGGCAAGGGATACTCGTCCTCCTGGCAATGTTGGCCTGGCCGGTCGCCCACATCGGCAACATCGCAGTCCTGGCCGTCATGGTGAACATCGCCCTCGTCGTCGGCTTCGCCAGCCTGCTACGGTCCACCACAACCTGACCTCCCAGATCAGAGCGCCACCACCCTCCGTTGCCAACGCGACGCTCAAGTCGCTGAGAACCGGTTCTGGCGTGTTGCATCGCCTTGGCCGAGACCCGAGGGAAGAGGAGTGCTCGGTGACGGTCCCGCCGGGCGCTGGTGATGCGCTCCGCATCCCATCCAGCTGCTGGACGGTCCATCGGGTGTAGTTGTCGTGCCACGCCTATCGGGCGCTCGCACCCGGCGACCCCGCTGACCGCCGGTGGATGTCGTGGACCAGACTGATGAGCATGGCGGAGATACGGCCCGCTGCGGACACTGATGCGGCGCAATGGTTGCTGCGGCATGAGGTGGATTGGTGGGATCTCGTTCGGTACGGCCCACCGGGCTTTGACGTTTATCTGCGGATCGCTTTCATGTCAGACTCCCGAGCGGAAGTTATGGACGCACAGAGCCAAGCGTCCGTCGATGCCATTCGCACAGTGCTCGCAACTCTTGGTTCATACACCACATCCACCCGCGGATATGCGGCTGTCTGGGAGGGCTGGGGCGGCTCGCCGGCCCCTCGGGCGCCGCGAGTGGAGATTCCGCATCGAACGATGCTGCTGTTCACCGGCCCCATCGATTTGCTCAGAGACGCACCAGCTATTGCCTGGTACGGCTCGGCAGGGAGCGTCGCGCAAGAACCACACCTTGTGTGGCCGGAGGATCAAGCCTGGTGCCTGGCCTGTGAGGTCGACGAGGAAGTCGAGTTCACCGTGGGTTGTTCCGGCGACGCGTCCCAAGCTCTGACCCGAGACCTTCTGGGCACTGTTCGACAGATTCGCTACGGAGCACAAGCCCCGATGTACCGCGATCAGGCCTAGCATCCGCTGGACCACCAGCGCCCCCGCTCTGCGCCAGATCCGGTTGTTCGAATTCGGTCTGTCGAGGTCGTAGGGGGACGGGAGGGTCCGCGGTACTGCTCGGGGTTTGCCGTTGTCTAACGTGGCTGTCATGACCCGGCCCGATGTGGCTGTCGAACGAGTGGCTAGGAGTGACGCGGTGGACGTCGAAGGAAACGTTGTTCTGGTCACGGGAGCGTCGGAGGGGATTGGCGCGGCGACGGCCAGGCTGCTGGCAGCCCGAGGTGCACGGGTCGCGCTCGCCGCCCGTTCAGCTGACAAGCTCCGCGAGCTGGCCGGTGAACTCGACGGCAGCTTCGCGATTCACGCCGACCTGAGAGAGTCAGAGTCGATCATCGCGATGGTTGAGGCGACCGTGGAGCACTACGGCCGCATCGACGTCCTGGTCAACAACGCCGGGCGGGCCCTTCGGGCCGCTGTGGCCGACGTGAAGATCGCGGATTTCCAGGACATCGTCGATCTGAACGTCTACGGGCCGTTGCTGGCCATGCAGGCCGTCATCCCCCACATGCGTCAGCAGGGCGGCGGCAGCATCGTCAATGTCAGCTCGAACGTCTCCAAGATGGCGATTCCCACCATTGGTGCCTACGCGGCGACCAAGTAGGCGCTCAACGGTCTGTCGTTGACCGCCCGCGCCGAGCTCGCCGATGACGGCATCGTCGTGACCGTCATGTATCCGGGTCAGACCGCAACCAATTTCGGGAAGAACGCGGCGGTGGATCAGAGCATGGTCTCGGCGCCGCCGCCATCGGGTGGATCGAACACGTCACCCGACACCGCTGAAGAGGTCGCTGAGCGGATCCTCGCAGCAATCGTGAACGGCCCCGCGGAGCAGTACATGAGCGCGGAGATCGAGCAGCGCTTCTCGATGCGCGGCGCCTGACGGCCCGTGACGATCGAGGCGAAACCGCCTCCACGGGCGTCCCGGCCCCACCGGCGCGGCCTTGCGGCACGCGGTGAGCATGACCGGCAACGAGATCCCCGAGCGAATCGCGGCCGATCAGGATGGCCGCAGACAGCGCACGCCCGGCAGGATCCAGTCGTAAAACTGTCGTTCGGTGACCAGACCGTGGGCTTCTGAAGCCGAATCGAACTCGATCACCGAGATCGCCTCGAACTGGGTCTGGTCGTCGTCGACGGCAGATCCGTGGATCGGGTGGACAATGACTGCCAGAGACCGCTGGACAACGCAGCGCTTGGAGATGCCATGCAGCGATATGGACAGCGATACGGACCGGGTCGCACCAACCCGGTGATCGAGCGTTCCGGGGCAGACACCGCAGAGCAGCCGACAGGCGAGACCGACGGTGACGCCTCTGGCACCGGGACGCCGCCGCCGGCCCCGTCGCCTGGATCTGGGTGGCCGCACTGGACGCGCGCCGCCATCGTTGCCGGACTTCTGGTCATCGTGCTGGCTGTGGGCCTCACCGTGATGGCCGGCGCAGTCGAGCGACTGAACCCCTTCCACAACGGCTTGATTCAGCAACGCACCATCGACCGATCCAGCCCCGCCGTTCTCAAAGCGATCAACGACATGGGCGAGTTCCACGCCGCCGGCGGCTACTACGAGGTCGTTGTCGACGTGGAGCACGACGTGCATCCGCTGCCCTCGTTCCTCGCCGGCGAACGCGTGCTCTTCGTCGCAGCGGGGACCGTAGACGCCGCCGTGGACTTTCGCGATCTGAGGCCCGGAGCCGTCACTGTCAACGCCGAACGGACAACAGCAACGATCAAGCTCCCGCCACCGGAGCTGACCAAGCCCAGCTTGGACGTACGGCGCAGCTACATATACAGCCAGCAGCGGGGCCTGATCGACAGGCTCCACGGCGCCCTCACCGACAACCCGGGCGCTGACCAACAGCAGCTGTACACCCTCGCCACCAAACGCATCGCACAGGCCGCGTCCGCCACGAAGGAGCTGTCCACCCGGGGGGAGACGAACACCCGCGCCATGCTTCTGGGCCTATTGCACTCACTGGGCTTTACCGACGTGACGGTGACCTTCACTGCCCCACCAGCCGGGTGAAATCCCGCGCGAACCCGTACGGCACTTAAGTAGCATTTCCCATCCGTGTAGCGTCACAGGAATGCTCCAGCAAGGCGTCGATGACGGCGACTCTGCGAACCCGCCGCCGCGGGGATCAGGGCGACGCATCGACGTCGCCCGCGCCGTCCCACTGCACTCGTGGCAACCGACCTAGGCGCGGGCGCCGATCTCGCTGTCCGCCATGCAGCGTCCGACCGAGCTGGGGAGCGCGGCCGCGTAGTCAGCTGATGCGGTGGTAGCGGATGTGGGTGGTCAGCGGCGAATGCAGAACCTGAGCGGGCTCGTAGCCGAAGGACTCGATCCCATCGAAGATGCGCTCCCCCGAACCGAGCAGGACCGGCGCGATATCGAGGGTGAGTTCGTCGATCACCCCCGCCAGCAGTGCCTGCCGGACAGTCGAGGCCCCGCCGGCGATGTCCACACCGCTTTGCCCGGCGGCGTCACATGCCGCGGAGTAGGCCGCGTCGAACCCTTCGGTGACGAAGTGGAACGTCGTCCCCCCGTCCATCCGGATCGGATCGCGACCATGATGGGTCAGTACGAACACCGGCGCGTGATACGGCGGTTCGGCGCCCCACCAGCCGGTCCATTCATGGTCCCAGTCCCCGCGGATCGGGCCGAACATATTCCGCCCCATCACATATGCGCCCCGGGGGCGCATGAGCCAACCGGTCGCGATCTCGTCGGCCTCAGTCGCCCGAGGGTCGCCGATGTGCCAACCGTGCAGCTCCCGGCCCCGCTTCCCCAGTGGGTTGTCCAGACTCTGGTCCGGTCCGGCTACGAAGCCGTCCAACGAGATCGACATGTGACAGGTGGTGTCTGGCAAGACGACCTCCCCAGTGACTGCGGCCCGCATGGGACGAGAAAGTCAGACAGCAGGCTGAGCGGCTACCCGCCGATCCCGACCCGCACCGATGACTCTGAGCTGCGTCCACGCGCCTGACGTCATCAGCTCTCATCGACGCGACGAGCTCAACCGGCTGAACAGGGTACCGCTCCGTGCGGAGAGGCCGTCGCGCTGCGGGCCCCTCACGGAGTTAACTTGAATTAATCCAGAGAGAGTCTACGATGCCGACCGTGAGGGCAGACTTCGAGACGCAGTTGCGCGCTGTCTCGTTGCGGGTGACCCGACCCCGGTTGGCGGTGCTCGCTGCGCTGCGCGACAACCCGCATGTCGACACCGACGCCGTGATCGCGCTGGTGCGAGCCGATCTGCCCTCGGTCTCCCACCAAACGATCTACGATGTGCTGCGCGCTCTCACCGAGGCAGGATTGATCCGTCGGATTCAACCTTCCGGTGCCACCGCCCGGTACGAGTCGCGGGTGGAAGACAACCACCACCACGCCGTGTGCCGCGTCTGCGGAGCGATTGCCGACGTCGACTGCGCCGTCGGCCACGCCCCCTGTCTCACCGCCTCGGACGACCACGGCTTCGTGGTGGACGAGGCGGAGGTCGTGTACTGGGGCACCTGCCCCGACTGCGCGACCGAACGCACTCCTCAGTCAGCACAGCCACCCGTCAGTTTGGAAGGAAGCAGATGAGCGACATCCAGGACGACGCTCCCGCCAGCGCGCAGGGCGTGGATCAAGAGGCGGAGGCCGGATGCCCGGTTGCGCACGACTCCGTGACCGCCACCGGTAGCGAGAGCGAGAACCCGGCGATCGACTCGCCGACCCCGAAAACCGGCGGGCGTCCGCACACGAACCGGGACTGGTGGCCGAACCAGCTCGATCTCTCGGTACTGCACGCCCGCTCGTCCAAGGGCAACCCGCTGGGAGCGGACTTCAGCTATGCCAAGGAGTTCGAGAAGCTTGACGTCGAGGCCGTCAAGAACGACATCATCGAGGTCCTGACCACGTCGCAGGACTGGTGGCCGGCCGACTTCGGCCACTACGGCGGCCTGATGATACGGATGAGCTGGCATGCCGCCGGCACCTACCGGATCGAGGATGGTCGCGGCGGGGCCGGCGACGGCGGCCAGCGGTTCGCCCCGCTGAACAGCTGGCCCGACAACGCCAACCTGGACAAGGCCAGGCGCCTGCTGTGGCCCGTGAAGGAGAAGTACGGCCAGCAGATCTCGTGGGCCGACCTGCTCGTGCTCGGCGGAAACGTCGCGCTGGAATCGATGGGCTTCAAGACCTTCGGCTTCGGCTTTGGCCGCGAGGACGTCTGGGAACCCGAGGAGATCTTCTGGGGTCCCGAGGACACCTGGCTGGGCGACGAGCGCTACGCCAGCGAGTCCGAGATGGCGCCCGGCGTGGGCGCGACCGAGATGGGGCTCATCTACGTGAACCCGGAAGGACCGCGTGGGAGCGGCGACTTCCTGGCCGCAGCCCATTTCATCCGAGAGACCTTTGCCCGGATGGCCATGAACGACGAAGAGACAGTCGCCCTCATCGCCGGCGGCCACACTTTCGGCAAGACCCACGGCGCCGGCATCGCCGGCGACCACGTGGCCCCCGAGCCTGAGGGCGCTCCGATCGAGGCCCAAGGTCTCGGCTGGCTGAGCAGCTACGAGAGCGGCAAGGGCAAGGACACCATCACCAGCGGCCTCGAGGTGACCTGGACCGACCGGCCGACGCAGTGGAGCAACCGCTTCTTCGAGATCCTCTTCGGCTACGAGTGGGAGCCCAGCACCAGCCCAGGAGGTGCCAAGCAGTGGGTGGCCAAGGATGCCGACGAGATCATTCCGGACGCCTACGACCCGACCGTGAAGCACAAGCCGACGATGCTCACGACCGACCTGTCGCTGCGCTTCGACCCGACGTACGAGCAGATCTCTCGGCGCTTCCTGGAGAACCCCGACGAGTTTGCGCTGGCCTTCGCCAAGGCCTGGTACAAGTTGCTGCACCGCGACATGGGCCCGGTCAGTCGCTTCTTGGGGCCCTGGGTCGCCGCGCCCCAGCTGTGGCAGGACCCCGTACCGGACGTCGACCACGAACTCGTGGCTGACGCCGACGTCGCCGCTCTGAAGTCGAAAATTCTGCAGTCCGGCCTCACGACCTCGCAGTTGGTCTCCACCGCCTGGGCATCCGCGGCCACCTTCAGGTCCACCGACAAGCGTGGCGGCGCCAACGGTGCCCGGCTCCGCCTGGAGCCCCAGCGAGACTGGGAGGTCAACCAGCCCGAGCAGCTCTCGGAAGTCCTGGAGACGCTGGCGGGCATCCAGCGCGAGTTCAACGAGGCCGGCGGGGCGACAATCTCACTCGCCGACCTCATCGTGCTGGCCGGTTCGGTCGCCGTGGAGAAGGCCGCCCGCGACGGGGGGGTCGAGGTCAGCGTGCCGTTCCGCCCGGGACGCACCGACGCCACGCAGGAACAGACCGATGTCGACGCCGCTCGGTACCTCGAGCCGCGCGCCGACGGGTTCCGCAACTACCTGCGTCCCGGCGAGAAGACCCAGCCTGAGGTGCTGCTCGTCGACCGCGCGTACATGCTCGACCTGACCGCACCAGAGGCGACCGTCCTCGTCGGCGGTCTGCGGGTCCTCGGAACCAACGTGGGAGGGACCTCGCACGGCGTTCTCACGGACCGGCCAGGCGTGCTCACTAACGACTTCTTCACCAATTTGCTGTCCACGGGCACGCGGTGGAAGGCGACAGAGTCCGAACACGTGTTCGAGATCCGCGACGCGACAACTGACCAGGTGAAGTGGACCGCCACGGCTGTCGACCTCATCTTCGGCTCCAACTCCCAACTACGAGCCCTCTCAGAGGTCTACGCCGGCCAGGGCGCCCGCGACAGGTTCGTGGCCGACTTTGCCGCGGCCTGGACCAAGGTCATGGAACTCGACCGCTTCGATCTCCCGTAACCCGACACCGTAAGAGCCTGGTCGGTCGCCAGCGATGGACCAGGCTCGTACGGGCTCACGCGAGTCACTGCGAGGACGACGCTGCGCAGCCGCCGCTGCCGTCGTTCAAGAAGCGGCGCACGACAATCGAAGGGGCGCCCTGTACGGCGTCTGAGCCCAGAACTCCGACAGTGGCTGACCGGTGCGCGGGGGCGGCGTTCGACGTCGGTAGTCGAAAGTGGTGACGCCGCATCGGCCTGGCACTGCTCGGATGATGTCCAGAGTAGTTCGTGCGTCGCAAGACCCGCACTCTGACGGCGGGATTGGACGCCCGACGCGAGAGCATTCGTCGGAGGCCGCCCGGGTCGAGAGGCCCGGCAGACACCTACGGACTACGACCGCCGATCGAGCCGGGGTCCTCTACGAGAGGCCTCCTGGTCCTGGCCGGGGAGCGCCTGATCGTCATCGACGAGACAGGCGAACGCTGGTCCACCGACGCCGCGCGGATCACCGACTTGGACGGCCACCGATCCAACGGGTTCGTCGTAGTCACCCGCGACGCGGAAGGCATCGCCGCGAGCTTCCAGGCCCCCGCCGAGGTCCCACCGGGAGCCACCTGGCAAACGATCCGCGGCACCACCAACGCCCTGAGCGGCTGGGACAGGGTGCTCGAACCCTTCGGTGTCGCCGTGCACTGGTAAGACCCTGGCCACCGCATTCGATCAGGCCGCAGCACTCGGCATCCGGTGGCTGAACGCAGATCCCGATCCCGATCGCGGACGAGAGCGGTGTGCCTACCTGCACGGATAGGACTGACCGGCTGATTCTTCCTGCTGTACCGCGTTCGTATCCTGGCCGGCAAGGTCAAGGATGGGAGCAGCGGCGGATGATCGGGTCCGGGACGGTACTCAACGTCGCAAGTGTGCTCGCCGGTTCCGCCTTGGGCGTTGCGCTCGGCCACCGCCTGCCCCACCGCACCCGAGACGTCGTGACCGACGGCTTGGGCCTGATCACCCTGCTCGTGGCGGCGCTGTCCGCAGCCGCCGTGGCCGATCCCGCCCTGGTCAAGGCCGTAGGTTCCGGCGCGGTCATTGTCGTCCTGGGGTCGGTGCTCACCGGCGGCATCGTCGGATCGCTGCTGCGCATTGAGGACCGACTGGAGGGTCTGGGTGGGTTCGTCCGATCCCTTGCGCAGCGGCACCGGGCTCGGGCGGCGACGTCAGAGGGGGACGGAGAACTCGAAAGCGAAGTCGCGCCCGCCCAGCAGGCTGCGGCCACCCGTTTCGTCGACGGCTTCGTCACCGCTTCGCTGGTCTTCTGCGTCGGACCGCTCGGCATCCTGGGCGCCTTGTCCGACGGCCTCGGCCGCGGCGTCGACCAGCTGGTCCTGAAGTCGGTCCTCGACGGGTTCGCATCGCTGGCCTTCGCTGCCTCGCTTGGCTGGGGCGTGGCCGCATCCGCCATCGTTGTCGCCGTGTACCAAGGCGCGTGGACGTTCGTCGGATGGTCGCTGGGCGGCATTCTCTCCGATGCCCAGATCGCCGGACTCACCGCGACCGGCGGCCTTCTCCTGGCCGGCATCGGCCTGCGCCTATTGCGGATCCGGGCCGTCGCTGTCGGCGATCTCATACCTGCTCTGCTGATCGCACCCCTGCTGGTCTGGGTCGTCTCGGCCATAACCTGACACCCCCCGTACCTTTCGGAAACCCACGCGATCTGCAGCAGATCCGCGAGCCGCAGCGCACGCTGTCCGCGGCAGATCCGGATGTTCGGTGCATCTGGGCGGATGATCTCGCCCAGATGAGCGGGCGGACCCTAGAAGAGCGCGGGCGTGGCCGGCGGGACGTCGTCGAGGAACGCGCTGATCATAGGCGCCAGCACCGCTGACGCCGCCGAGATGCCAATGTGCGATGTCGCCGGCAGAATCACCAGGCGCGCGGACGGAACCTTCCGCAGCATCCCCACCGCTGCCGCTTCTTCATCGCCGCCACCGCGCAGCCTGAACATCGCAAGCGCATGTTCCGGCTTCACGGCGTCCGCATCACCGATGATGACCATCATCTGGGCGGCGATCGAAGAAACCTGCGCGTCGCTCATGTCCTGGTCATTGATGCCCAAGACCTTCATCTTCTCGACGTAGGCGTCGAACGCCGCGGCGTCCGGCGTGTGCACCATGAACGCTTTCTCGACGGGTGTGCCAGCAAGCGCTGCGGCGCTGAACTTCTCGATACCTTCCAAGGCCGCCGGGTACCAGCCGTCTCTGCGGTAAGTGGCGGACATCGAGACCAGCTTCTTGACCGACGCCGGGTGACGCAGCGCGAGCTGGAGCGCGACCCCGCCGCCTTGCGAGTAACCCATCACGTCGGCGCGCTCGACCTTCAACGCGCGCAGCAACCCTGCAGCATCGTCGGCGAACTGCTCGTACGACATCGGACGTGACGTGTCGGGGGTCCGGCCGTGCCCCTGCTGATCGAAGACGATGACAGCGCGCTTGCTCACGAAGGCCGACACCCACGGCTTCATCGAGTCGGTGGCCATGAACGAGCCAGGCACAAGCAGCAACGGGGACGCCTCGGACGTACCGAGCTCGCCGTACACCTCGTGATAAAGGCTCAGACCGTTGATCGGCAGATGACCACTACGCGAAGGCGTCACTGTCATCAACTCAACCTCACGAATCACATCTCTGGAGGCCATTAGCGCACCTCGCAGGGCCTCGCTGCGCCGCTCGGGACCATGCCCACTCTACGTGGCGTCGTCCACCGCGATCCGCTGTGATCGGCATGCGGTCAGGTGGCGGCGGTGCGTGCGTGCGCGAGTAGTGCGGTGACGTGCCTGCGGTGTCGGGGGTAGCAGGCGCAGGCGGCGGTCTTGAGGCCGGTCCGGTTCAGGATTTGGACGGTGCCGTAGCTGGTGTTGGTGAGTCCTTCGTGTTCGAACCGGCTGGCGATGGTGGACACGGTGGTGCGCTGCAGGCCGAGGATGACTGCCAGCAGGTGCTGGGTGAGCGGGATGGGGGTGTGGATGCCGAGACGGTCTGAACAGCTCAGCAGCCAGGTGGCATAGCGACCCGATGCGGTGTGGCGTTGTCCGCAGGCCGCTCGCTGGCCGAGGAGGGCGGTGCTCATCGCGGCGTGGTGCTCGAACACACTGCGAGCCACGCTGTCATCGGCGAGTCGCTCGAGCAGCACGTGTAGCGGCATCTGCAGTGCCTGGCCGGGTATGTGGCAAAGCAGGCGACTGCCCCGTCGCTCACGCCTCGGTGCCGGAGGGTAGCCGAGGACCCCTTCCCAGCCGATGGTCGCGACCTCCACCTCGGGCCCGTCGGGCAGGAGGCTGATCAGCCCAAACAGTGCCGTCACCGGGAAGAGGACGGTACGTCCGTCCACGCCGGTCTTCACCGGTCCGTCGACGTCCACCAGCCGCAGGGGCGCACCGGGCGCCGTAGGACCGCCGTCGGGACGTGTCAGGACGGCAGCCAGGACGTTGCCGGGGGCAGGAACGGCAGGCGATCGTGACGACACCGCATCTCCTCTCCGCGAGACCTGAATCGTCCTCATCACGGTAAGCGCCCCGATCCCTGCACCGCGAGGGGCGGTCCTGCGTGCCAACCCCACTGCGGTGGACAGTTCGAGAGGCCGCTGCCAGAGTGTCGAGTAGCCGACAGTCTCGTCCGTCGAGATGACGGGCACTGCGCAGGTGGCTGCTGTCGACGTGACCGGAGTATCCGTGTGACCCGTCTGCAGCGGTCCCATGAGAGCGCAGTGCGGGGCACCTACACGTCTGGAGTGAGATCGGATGAAGGCCGTGGTTTTCAAGGCCCCCTTCGAGCTGGCGGTGGAAGAGGTGGACGATCCGAAGATCGAGCAGCCGTTGGACGCCGTGATCCGGATCACGACCGCGAACATCTGCGGGTCGGACCTGCACCCGTGCGAGGGTCGTGCCCCGCTGGATGCCGGGATGGTGCTGGGCCACGAGAACATGGGCATAGTGGAGGAAGTCGGATCGGGCGTGGAGCGGGGCGGCCAGGCGGAGTACCTGCGGGTGCCATGGGCGGACTTCAACCTGCTGGAACTGCCGGCCGGCACCGAGCACGAGAACGACTTCACCATGCTGTTCGACAAGCGCGTCGAGGGCTGGACCAAGGTTCTCCTGCACCCCGGTAGCGCCGCCGGCAGCCGCAAGACCGGAAGTGCGGCATGACCGCCGCTACCGGGTCCCGACCGTTGCGGGCCCTGGCGCTGGTCTGCACGCTGACGCCGTCTCCGGCCGAGTCGAGCAGCCAGCTGCTGGCGCAGCAGGTGCTGGACGCCATGGGCGAACACGGGGTCACCAGCGAGCTGGTGCGGATCGTGGATCACGACGTCAAGCCCGGCGTCGAGCTGGACATGGGCTCGGGGGACGCATGGCCCGGCATCCGCAGCCGACTGATGGACGCGGACATCCTGGTTCTCGCCACGCCGACCTGGATGGGGCAGCCCTCCAGCATCGCCCAACGGGTGCTGGAGCGCCTGGACGCCGAGCTGTCCGAGACCGACGACGAGGGCCGCCTGCAGACCTTCGGAAAAGTGGCCGTGGCAGCTGTAGTCGGCAACGAGGACGGCGCGCACCACATCAGCGGCATCCTGTTCCAGTGCCTGAACGACGTCGGTTTCACCCTGGCGGCCAACGCCGTCACCTACTGGAACGACGAGACGCACAGCGACATGAGGAATTACAAGGACTTGCCGAAGACGCCCGAGGGGGTGGCCAGCACGACCAGGACCGTCGCCGCGAACGCGGTGCACCTGGCCCGCTTCCTGACCACATCGGCCTACCCGGCGTCCTGATGCTGCACCAGGCACGATAGGCAGACATGACCGAGATCACCGCTTACCACGGCATTTTCGGACGGTCTTCCAGGCTCAGCGGTCGGCCATGACGCTCGGGTGATCGGTCACGGTTAACGGTGCCGTGGGATCAAGGACTGTGGAGCTGGATCGCGGGTCAACCGGTACGTGGCGGGGGTCGAGCCGACGACCTTGAAGAACGCGCGCTCGAAGGACTCGACGCGGTTGAAGCCGCAGCGGTGCGCGACGTCGCGGATCGCCAGGTCGGTGTCGAGCAGCAGGCCCGCGGCCGCCGTGAGCCTGGTTCGCACCAAGTAGGCGTGCGGCGGGTACCCGGTGCTGCGCCTGAATGCGCGGGCGAAGTGAAATTTGCTCAGGCGCGCCGTCCGAGCCAGCTCGTCGAGGGTCAGAGACAGCGCGAAGTTCGCGCGGATCAATTCCACGGCGGCTTCGATGCCCCGCTCCGCCGTTGTCGAGGCTGTGCGCTCAATGCTCGGCGCCCGATCGCCCTGCGCGGTCAGCAGATGTACGCACAGCCATTGCGCAGCAGTCGCGGCGTACAGGTCCGGAACTCCATTTCGTGCGGCCGCGAGCAGCGAGAGGGCCGTCGTCAGCAGGGTCGGATCGTGCCATGGGCCAGGCCGCCGAGATGGGTACAGCGGTCGTGCTCCCGGTGGTCGTAGTTCCTCCTCCGCCTCTATCAGGGTGCGCGCCGGGAGGTACAGGTTGATCTTCTCGAAAGAGGCAGACATCCTGGCGGGGCGCCGCGTGAGCAACAGCCCCTCACCGGCAGGGGTGAGCCCGACGCTCCCGGGCCGGTACTCGGTGACCCGGGTGCGGCCTGGCGCATGCACTTCCAGCGCCTGCCCACCCCGCAGGCCGACCACGATCGTCTCGTCGGGCGTCGGCGGAATGCCGAGCACCTCGCCGTGGGGGCGCACGATGTGACGCTCCAGCAGCAGAGAGGTCCATCCCGCTCCGTCACTTGAAGCGACTGGCGTGCGGCGGATGGCAGCAAGGCTCGCCCGAGACAGCGGCGAGACGTGGGCGCGTTCGGACACCTGCCCATTCAGCGCCGTCCGGTACCCCTCTAGCAAGTTTCGGCACCCCTTCTTGCTCAATCTTTCCTGCCAGGTGCCTTCCGCCCGCCGGCGGGGAACACTGGGCCGTCCGCTCGCGGTGGGCGGATCGGACAACGTTCCGCGCCGAAGGGGATCGATGGCAGACGCGTCCCTGAAACTCACCATCAACGGCATCGAGCAGCACGTCGTCGTCGCGCACGAGACGACCCTGCTCGAGCTGCTTCGCGACGGGCTGGGGCTCACGGGTACGAAGAAGGGCTGCGGCCTCGGCCACTGCGGGGCGTGCACGGTCCTCCTGGACGGTCGCCGGGTGAACGCCTGCCTGCTCCTGGCCGTCGCGCTGGAGGGGCGGCACATCCTGACCGTGGAGGGCTTGGCCGACGAGCACGGTCTCGACCCGGTGCAGCGGGCGTTCGTCGAGCACGACGCGCTGCAGTGCGGGTACTGCACGCCGGGCCAGGTCATGGCGGCGCACGCCTGCATCGCCGAGGGACACGCAGGCTGCAGCGCACCCGTTGCGGCTGGTTCCGCGACCCCGGGGCGCCGTGCAACAAGCGCGAGCCTGGTTCTGGATGCCCAGCAATCGGTGGCCCGAACCGCATGCACGCGATCCTCGGAACGAGCGGCGCCTGCATCGCCACCTACGGCAGCGACCTGGCGAACGCGCTGCTCGCGCTCGACGCGACGCTCGACGTCGCCGGATCCGCCGGCGCCCGCCGGCTGCCGCTTGCCGACCTGCACGTCGAGCCCGGCGAGGCGCCTCATCTGGAGACGACGCTGGAGGCGGGCGAGGTGATCACCGCTGTCAGCATCCCCGACCGATTCCGGGCCCGGCGCTCGCACTACCTGAAGATTCGGGACCGGGCGAGCTTCGAGTGGGCCGTGGCCTCGGCCGCCGTTGTGCTCGACCTCGACGACGACGGGACTGTGCAGGACGCCCGGATCGCGGTCGCAGGGGTGGCGACGCGGCCCTGGCGGCTGCCGGATGTGGAGGCGGCGCTTCACGGTCGTGTGCTGGACGGGGCGCTCTGTCGGTCGGCCGGCGCTCTTGCCTCCCACGGCGCGGTGACGCACGGCGACAACGCCTACAAGGCTCCGCTGCTCGAGCGCACGGTCGCCCGGGCGCTGCGCGAGACGGCGGGAGTGGCGTGACTCTCGCGCCGAAACGGGTCGGCACCCGGATCGGGGACCCGGTGCAACGGATCGAGGCGCCGGCCAAGGTAACGGGCCGGGTCCGTTACAGTGCCGAATTCCGTCCCGACGGGCTCGTCTTCGCCGCGGTCGTGGGCAGCCCGGTCGCCGCAGGCGAGATCCGCTCGATCGACACCGCAGCCGCGATGAGTGCGGACGGCGTGCTGCTCGTGCTGACGCACGAGAATGCGGACCGGTTGCCCTGGGGCGAGACCGATCCCAGGCCCTCGGTGCTCCCGACGTCCGGCGACCAGTTGCGCACGTTCGCGGATGCGACGGTGCGGTACTCGGGGCAGCCGGTCGCGCTCGTGGTGGCCGACTCTCAGACCCGCGCCGAGCACGCCGCGGGGCTCGTGCGGGTGGACGTGGAGCCCGACCGGCATCCTCTGCTCCACTTCGACACCGACCGGGCCGAGCCCACCTC
>CALMAR010000458.1 GCA_937859855.1 uncultured Kineosporia sp. | reverse complement strand
GTGCTGGAGTGGGTGGACGGCGGAGCGCGCCTGATCGGCGGCTGCTGCCGAATCGGACCAGATCAGCTCGGCGAGCTGGCCGCCAGCTTGCGCTGAGGCGCTCAGCTCGCTTGGCCGTGCCGCTCAGCTTGCCTGGCCGTGCCGCTCAGCTCGACGTGCTGGCAGCGTTCCTTCGCCAGCCGCCAGCCGAGGGGGCGCCTCTGGGCGCTGATCATGGCGAAAGTTGGCCGAAAGAGCTCCCAACCGCGCTGATCATGCGGGAAGTTGCATGATCAGCGCGGTGAGGACAGATGCGAGCATTAGCCTTTCGGGCATGTCGGAGACGAACGCTCCGAAGCCAAGCCGGCCGAGGATGCCCGAAGGTTACGGCCTGCCAGCCAGTACGGACGGACTGCTGGACTGGAGCGCTGTCGAAGCCCGGCTGGTCTCGTCGGTGGCCTACTGGCTGGCCACGGTCCGGCCGGACGGACGGCCGCACGTCGTTCCGCGCTGGGGCGTCTGGGTCGGTGGCCGGTTCTGGTACGACGGCTCACCAGCCACTGTCCATGCCCGCAATGTGGCCGCCAGCCCGGCCTGTTCACTGAATCTGGAGAACGGCACTGAGGCGGTCATCGTGGAGGGAGAGTCCCTTCCGGCCCGGGCGGACGCCGGCGGCCTCGGCGAGCAGCTGTCGCAGGCGTTCACCAAGTACCACGCGCTGGGCTACAGCCCTGGCCCCGGCTCCTGGTCCGGCCCGGAGGGTGGTGGCCTTCGAGTGCTGGTTCCAAGGCGGGCGCTGGCCTGGTTCTCGTTCCCGGCCGACGCCACCCGATTCACCTTCGCCTGGCCTCCACCCGCTGTCCTGGACCAGTTCTCCCGCCCGGAGTCGTCCGGCGGCGCGGATCAGAGCCCTGAGCCGGGCGGCTCGGACTAGGGTTGCCCGGCCTAGCCCACCCTGATCGCGTCCTGATTCTCCTCGTCCTCGACTCCAGCCGCAGGCGGCTCGGCGGCAGGATCACCCCGGTCCGTGCCCGGTTCGGCCGGACGCCGGATCAGCCAGATCGCAGCGGCAGCGATCAGGCAGAGCACTCCGGCCAGCCACCAAGCCTTGGAGTACGAGCCGGTGTCCTGCCTGATGATGCCCGCGACCTGCGCGGCCACTCCGGCTCCGACCATGTGCCCGGCGAAGACCCAGCCGAACACTACCGCCGAGCGCTCGATGCCGAAGATGCTGCGGCACAATGCGACTGTGGGCGGAACGGTGGCGACCCAGTCCAGCCCGTAGAAGACGACGAACAACATCAGCGGGGCGTTCACGTGATCGCTGAGCAGGCCCGGCGCGGCCAGCAACGACATCCCGCGCAGACCGTAGTAGGCGAACAGCAGGATCCGCGGATCGATCCGATCGCTCAGCCAGCCCGAGCAGATCGTACCGACGATGTCGAAGACGCCGATCATTGCCAGCAGAGTCGCAGCTGTGGTCGGCGGCATGCCATGGTCGTGCGCGGCCGCCACGAAATGGGTCTGGATCAGGCCGTTGGTCGACCACCCGCAGACGAAGAAGGTGGCGAACAGCACCCAGAAGGACAGCGAGTGTGAGCTGCTCCGAAGCGCAGCCAGCGCAATCCGGGCCGGTGACTCAGCCGGTGACTCGGCCGGTGACTCAGCCGGTGACTCGGCCAAGGGCCCGGCCGCTCCGGTGACCGGGCCAGCCATCTCCGGCCCGGCGGCCGAGGCGGGCTCGCCGGCCAGAGCCACCGGAAGGTCATCACCGTAGGGCCTAACCCGCGCCTGGGCCGGACTGTCTCGCAGCAACAGCAGCACCAGCGGTGCCAGGCTGAGGGCCAGTCCGGCCACCAGCCCCGCCGACCAGCGCCACCCGACATGCACGGCCAGCCAGGCCACGATCGGCAGGATGACCAACTGGCCGGTGGCCGAACCGGCCGAGAACACTCCCATCACCAGGCCCCGGCTGCGCACGAACCAGCGGTTGGCCACGATCGCTCCGAACACCAGCGCCATCGACCCGGCGCCGAGCCCCACCACCACGCCCCAGAGCACGATCAGCTGCCACACCTGGGTCATCACCAGGGTCAGGCCCGTCCCAGCCGATACCAGGACCAAAGCGGCGGCGCATACCCGGCGTACCCCGAACCGCTCCATCAGCGCGGCGGCGAACGGAGCAGTCAGGCCGAACAGCATCAGGTTCAGGCTGATCGCCGACGACGTCGCCTCCCGGCTCCAGCCGAACTCCTGCTCAACCGGCTCGATCAGCACTCCGGTGGACGAGCGGAACGCGGCCGCCGATACCAGGGCCAGGAACGTGATCGCAGCCACGATCCAAGCCGGATGCACCCGCAGTAACCGGGCCAGGCCGGCCAGCGCCGAACTGGAACGGGTACTTTCGACCGGGCCCACCTGGTCAGCGCTCACGGAGTCAGCTTCGCATTCCAGAAGGCGGCGGCGATTGCGGCGTCCCCACTGACCCGGAGCCTGACGTCGTCCAGCCCGATCCGCTTCCAGAGCAGGAGCAGCAATGCATCCGCTGGGCCGCTGATGGAGGCAGCTGGGTCAGCCGTGGCCGCGGGCCCAGCGCCGTCCCCGCTGAAGACGAACCTGTCCCTGCTGACCACGAACCCGTCCCCGCGGCCGGCGTCGTCATCCGGTATCAGCGCGACCGGGTGGCTCAACGGAAGCGTCCGCCCCAGCCGCACCTGGCGAGGGAAGAAGACGATGAACACCTCGTCCAGGCCGTCCAGCGCCGATCGGCAATCGATCTGGTGGAGGCCGCCCTGCGACTGCATCGCGTCCCACAGGTGCATCCGGGTTTCATGCGCCTGACGACGAGCCCAGAAGGCCACGGTGCGCGGCCTCGGCCCGAAGGTCCAGGCCGGGACATCCGGGGGAAGATTGCTCAGCAGATCGATCAGCCGGCCGGCCTGGCCGTCGTACCAGTCCACCAGACTGGCGCGACCGACCGGGGCAGGCTCGAGCTGGGCGTCCGGCGTCCCCTCGGTGATGGCGTGAGCTGCCCACTGGTAGATGCCGCCCACGTGGCCGGCCAGGTCGGCCAGGGTCCAGCCGGGGCAGGCCGGGACCGCGGCCGTGAGGTCCCCGGAGGCCAGCACACCGGAGAACTCCCGGGTGCCGCGGTTCAGATCCTCGATCCAGGGCCGCACCCACCCATCTTCAGCCAACCGCCGCCGGCCCGGCCTCCTGGGCGCAGAGGCCGGGCCAGTGGGTGGTGATCAGATCAGAAGGTTGCGCTGGTGTAGGTCGCGCTCCGGGAGTATCCGGTGCTCTTGGCCGCAACCAGAGCGTGCGCGGAGTCGAACGTGACGATCGCGACGGTGTAGGCGCCTGCCTTAGTACCCGTCAGGTCCGGGATCAGGCAGGTCAGCTCGGTGTCGCTGGTGACCGTGGCGGTGTTGCAGACGTAGTACGAGCTGGCCCCCGAGGCCACGTATGCACTCGAGGTGTAGAAGGTGGAAGTGGTGGTCAGGGCCGTACCGGCCTTCACCAGCACCACCGTCGACTTGGCGTCGGCCAGGGTGTCCTGGAACGACAGGGTGCTGAAGCCGGTGCCGTCGACCGTGATCACTCGTCCCGCCGTGCCGTCGCTGCCGGACGGCGAGATCTCGATCGCGTTGGTGTAGGTGAAGGTGGACCCGGTGGCCACTGGGCCGGCCTCACCGCTCACCCGGATGGTCGCGGCCAGGCCGTTGTTGGCCGGAGAGTAGGCGGTGATGGTGTCCAGGTCACTGGCGGTCTTGCCCAGCACGACCTTGGTGCCGGTGGCCTCCGCTCCGCCCACCGTGATGTTGCTCTTGGCGGTGAAATCCTGGCCGGTGATGACCATCTTGGTCCCGCCGTAGGAAGGGCCAGCCGAGCCCGAGACCACGGTGAAGGTGTTCGGCACCGCGTAGGCGATGACCGCCGCCGAACCGGCCAGTGGCGCTGCGGATGCACTGCCGTAGAAGCAGACGTTGTACTTGGTGGGCTTGGAGTTGGTCAGCGCGAGAGTCGGCGCGGTCAGGGTGATCCGGGTGTCGGTCACCGCCGTCGCGGCCGTGCCCAGGGCAGTGCCGACGCCGGACTTCAGGGCCGGGCAGGCGGCGGTCTCGAAACTGATCTTGGCGAGGTCGATCAGGCTCGCACCGCCGTCGTCAGTGAAGTCGGTCCCCTTGACCGACACCTTCTGGCCGGTCGAGGTGGTGGTCGATCCAAGGGTGTACTTGGCGGCGGCCGCCTCACTGGAGCCCGCGACGGCAATGGTTGCGCCAACAGCGAGTGCCGCGGCCATGGCCAGGCCCAGCGCGCGCTTCGTGGACATCTTGCGGGTGCGTATCAATGGTTCTCCTCGAGCAGAGGGGATGGGTTCAGACGATCCTTCCGAGCACAGATCGGATCGCCGGGGCGCTCACCTGATCGCTGCCGCGGGTCCTTCACTCGTTCAGCCGGGCGTCCCACTTCCGGCCGAGGGTAAACACTGCTGCCGTCACTGGCGCCGCAAGAGCCAAAGGCGGCTCGTCCGGTTCAAACGTCACTATCTGACCTTTGTCCACACGCAGTTGAGCTGGCCTTTCGGGTTGTCCACAGACGGTTTCCCAATCTGACGGTGCCCTGCAGTGGGGTGATGCCACGCGGCCGGGCCACCGGCTGTTCGAGTCACCCGGAGGTGTGGCATGACACCGGACGAGCCCTTGCTGGACCAAGCCCTGCTCGATCAGGCCTACCGGGCGCTGGGTACCAGCCAGACCCGCGATCTGATGGAGCAGGCTCTGGCCCAAGCCATCCAGCAGGCCGGGCGCGATCACGCGATCGCTGGTGAACTGGCTCGTTTTTCGTCTGGGCGCTATGCCGGGCTCCCGGCTGATCGAGCGGGCGGAGCCGGTTGGCCCCGAGCCTGGCCCGGGTCGCGGGCTGATGGGACAGCCGTGCCGGAAGGGCCGGGCGTGCCGTCAGCGCCGGAGGCGCCGTCCTGGCCGGAACCGCCCGAACCGCCCGAACCGCCCCGCTGGGAGAGAGCCAACCGGACGGATCCGGCCGCCGATCCGGTTGAGCGGCCGGCCGGTCTGCTGATCGACACCAGTGCCCTAGCGGTGGCCCATCGGCCTGCGGCCGGGGATCTGCTGGGCACAGCGGTACGGCATCGGGTCGCCCGCAGTTGCTCGCTGCTGGACGCCGAGGCGCTTCTGGTGGCCAGATCACCGGACGAATACGCCGAGCTGGCCCGGGTCCGGCGCCGGGTCTACCGATCGGTCCCGCAGTCAGCCGCCATCGGCGAGCGGATGCTCGAACTGCAGGCGGTGCTGGCCCGCCGGGCTCATCTCGGCGCAGCCACACCGGGCGACCTTCAGGTCGCCGCGACCGCTCTGGCGCATGGATTGAGAGTGCTGCACCACAGCCCTGCGCTGGCTTTGCTGGGCCAGCTCTGCCATCTGGACGAGACGGCGGTGCTGCCGGTGGCGCCGTTCCCGTAGACCGCCGCCTGGTCCGCCACCCGGCTGGCCCGGCCCGGCTCCAGCATTCGAGTCCGGCATTGGCTAAGGCAGGACGAACAGTGGATACTGATTAGCCGTTTCTGCCGGGCCTGAACCGGCCGAATCGAATGGCCGATCCGATGAAAGGACGAGGATTGACCGAGGCTGTGTCCGTCGATGACCCAGCCGGCGACGTCGTGGAGCAGCAGATCGAGCGGGAGCAACGCTACCTCGACCTGCTCTACGCCCGGCTGGACCAGCTGCATGATCGGGCGTTGCAATCCCTGCGGGCGCTGCGAGCGGCACCGGTGGTGCCGACGCCAGGAGGCCGGGCCGAACGGGACGCGTTCGACGCCCTGCACACTCAGCGACTGGCTCAGCTGCAGGCGGTGGAGGACCGGCTGGCGTTCGGGCGTCTCGATCTGGCCAGCGGCCAGCGCCGGTACATCGGCCGGATCGGGCTCTCAGACGACGAGCAGACCCAGCTGCTGATCGACTGGCGCGCGCCCGCGGCGGCCAGTTTCTATCAGGCCACCGCAGCCGAACCGGACGGCGTGACCAGGCGGCGGCAGCTGAGCACCCGGGGCCGGACCGTGACCGGAGTGGACGACGAACTGCTCGACGCCGGTGCGCTGGGCCAGCAGGAGCTGGCCACCATCACCGGCGAGGGCGCCCTGATGACCGCACTGAGCGCGCATCGAACCGGGCACATGCGTGACATCGTGGCCACTCTGCAGGCCGAGCAGGATCAGATTGTCCGGGCTCCGATCGGCGGAGTGCTTGTGGTCCAGGGCGGCCCCGGCACCGGCAAGACCGCAGTGGCGCTGCACCGTGCGGCTTACCTGCTCTACACCCACCGGAACCGGATCGCCCGCAGCGGAGTGCTGGTGATTGGGCCCAGTGCTGTATTCCTGCAGTACATCGACCGGGTGCTGCCGTCCCTGGGTGAAACCGGCGTGGTGCTGGCGACCCCGGGCGAGCTGTTTCCGGGTATCGAGGCGGACGCCGCTGAGGCCGCACAGGTCAGCGCCCTGAAGGGCGACCCGCGGATGGCCCGGGTGATCGCAACCGCGGTCCGCCAGCGGCAACGCCTGATCACCCGTCCCATTCCGCTGAACATCGACGGCGACCAGATCGTGCTGCAGCCGGGCGTGGTGGCCAGCGCCCGCAACCGCGCCCGCCAGGGCGGCCGGGCGCACAACGAAGCCCGGGTGACGTTCGTCCGGCATGTGCTCGACGACCTCGCCGGGCAGCTGGCCGCGGCTCGGCGGCAGGAGGCTGATGCCGAGACCCGGCAAGAGCTGAGCGCTGAGCTGCGCGAGCACGCCGGCGTCCGCCGGGAGATCAACCTGCGCTGGATGCCGCTGACCGCGGCCGGACTGCTGGAGCGCCTGTTCGGGCGCCCGGACGTACTGCTCCAGGCGGCCGGCGGCCTGCTGACCCCGGCCGAGCAGGCCCTGCTGCAGCGTGAGCCTGGTTCAGGCTGGAGCCCGGCCGACGTCCCGCTGCTGGACGAGGCGGCCGAACTGATCGGCCAGGATGTCGCCGTGGTGGCCGCGCAGGCGCGCGAACAGGCCCGCGCGGCGGCCGAACGGGCCGAGCGACTCGATCATGCCCGGGCGGTGCTCCAGTCGAATCCCGAGGCGGCCGCCCTGGTCAGCGCGGAGATGCTGGCCGACCGGTTCAGCGACAGCAGTGACGTGCTGAGCGTCGCCGACCGGGCCCGGGCCGACCGGGACTGGGCGTTCGGGCATGTCGTGGTCGATGAGGCGCAGGAGGTTTCGCCGATGCTGTGGCGGGTGGTCAGCCGCCGGGGGCGCAGTCTGGCGAGGCCGGTGGGCGG
>CALMAR010000457.1 GCA_937859855.1 uncultured Kineosporia sp. | reverse complement strand
CGTGAGCCGGCCCCGCCCCGCCCAGGTCGCCCCGCGGATGCGACCGAATCCCCGCGCGGCTCGGACCCGGGCCGCCGTCCTCGTGGCCGCCCGCCAGCTGATCGCCCGGGACGGCATCGACGCGTTCAGCTACGCCGAGATCGCCCGCCGCGCCGGGGTCACCCGGCAGACGCTGTACCGGCATTGGCCGCGGCGCGAACAGTTGCTGCGCGACATCATGCTCGAGGGTCCGGACAACTACGGACGAGCGCAGGACGACGGCGCCCGCCGCATCCTGATCACCTGGCTGCGAAGTTACGCCGACCGGCTGGCCCAGCGGGACCAGGCATCGGCGCTGTTCGAGCTGATCCGCTCCGCCGAGGACGACGAGGCGGCGGTGAGATGGCTGGCCGAGGTGGTGGGCCGGCGCCTGGCCGACCTGAACCGGCGGCTGCAGCCCACGGGCCTGCAGATCGACCCCGCCAACCTGTCGTTGCTGACCGGTCCCATCACCTCGCGGCGCTTCGTCAACCGCGGCCCGGTGACCGACGAGTACCTGGAGCGACTCGTCGACGCCTACCTGTGCGGAGAGACCCTGCGCGCGCTCCGGTCGGACGACGCCCTGCCGGCCCGGGTGCCCGTCTCGCGTTCGTGACCGCCGCCGCCCGGCTGATAAGGTCTGTGCCGCCCCGAGCCCCCGTAGCTCAGGGGATAGAGCACCGCCCTCCGGAGGCGGTGGCGCAGGTTCGAATCCTGCCGGGGGCACCAATGTGATGTCTCAAGTCATACGCATAGCCCGAACCCACGGTTGTGGGTTGGGCTATCGCTGTGTGTGGCCTCTCGGCTGGTAGTCCTTGGTGGGGTCGAGGACCAGTTCGCGGAGGAGTTCGCCGGTGGCTTCGTTGATCACTCGGACGCTGAGGTCCTGGATGAGCATGAGGACGTGGGTTCGGGCGTGGGTTCGCCCGATCCCGATGTGGTGGAGGCGGCCGTTGCGGTGCAGGGTGACGGCGCCGGTGTCGTCGATGCGGTCGCGGCGGACGCGTTCGTGGGTGTCGGTGCGTGGCCCGGTCGGGGTTGCCTTGGGTCGGGCGGCGTAGGCAGCAGCTGGGGTTCTGCGGTCCAGTGAGCGGTGCGGACGGTGGTGGTTGTAGTACTGCGCGAACTCCTCCAGCCGAGCCTGCAGGGCCAGAATCGTGGCCGGTGGCACTGGTCGAGCTCGCAGCCAGTTCTTCAAGGTCTGGTGGAACCGCTCTACTTTCCCGCAGGTCTGCGGGTGGTTCGGGGAGGAGTTCTTCTGGATCACGTGCAGGCGACGCAGCTCGGTCTCGAACCCGTTGCGGCCGCCTTTGCCGCCGGCGAATCGGGTGGTGAAGACCATCCCGTTGTCGGACAGGACGCTGGCAGGAACGCCATGCTGTGCAACGGTTTCCTGGAAGACGGCAGCAACGGCTGGTCCGGTGACCCTCGAGAACGCGATGCAGGCTAGAAGATAGCGGGAGTGGTCATCCAGGAAGTTCAGCACCTCGACGTCGCGGCCGGTGGCTAGGCGGACGTGGGTGAAGTCGGTCTGCCAGGTCTGGTTCGGCAGGTCGGCCTCGAACCGTAGATACGAGCTCTTCGGCCGCTTCTTCGGCTGCGGGCTGACCTGACCGGCCCGAGACAGGATCCGCCACACCGTCGCCGCCGAGACGATGATCTGATGGTGGTGTTCCAGGTGCCAGCAGATCGTGTGCGCTCCGGCGTCCAGGCCCTGCCCGGCCAGCTCCTTACGCAGCCGCAGCACTAGCTCCACCACCGGCGCCGCGGTGGCGGTGGGTGAGCGGACCGGTCGACGCGACCTTGGTTCGAACGCGGCCTGTCCCTCGGCCTGGTAGCGGGCGACCAGCCGGCTGACCCACGACTGGGACAGCCCATAGGAAGCTGCGACCTCCGACTGTGTGCGGCCTTCCATGGCCACTGCAGTGATGACGAGCCGAGCTTTCGACATGCCCGACGCTGCACAACTGATCTATGCGTATGTCCTGAGACGCGCCATACCTATGTCCTGAAACAGGACACCACCGGGGGCACCAATGTGATGTCTCAAGACATCGGAGACTGCCGGACCCACGATCTGTGGGTTAGGCAGTCTCATGTCCGGGGTGGTTGCCGGTGGACCTTGCCGGTTTTGCCGGTGGGCTGGTAGTCGCGCCGGGGGTCGATGGTCAGCTCGCGGAGGAGTTCTCCGGTGGCGGCGTGCACGACGCGCACGTGCAGGTCGTGGATGAGCATGATCACGTGTATTCGGGCGTGGGTTCGTCCGATCCCGATGTGGTTCCGGCGGCCGCCCATGCGCAGGGTTATCGACCCGGAGTCGTCGATCCGGTCGTGGCGGAGGCGGTCGTGGCTGTCGGCGGCCCGTCGGCTGATCTGGTCGGCGGACGGGTGGGCTTTCGGACGGGCGGCGTAGGTCGTTGCTGGGGTGGCTCGGTGGGGCAGAGACCGGTGCGGGCAGTGCTGGTCGTACTGAACGCCGTCCGACCTGCGCTGATACCCTCATAAGCGACGTTATCCGTGGGGCGGTGCTCACCTCGTCTGGTGCCGCACACCCGACCATGCTTTCGGCAACGCGTGGCGTTGGGCTTAGGAAACTTCCGCTCGATAGCTCCAAGACATGACCACGGCAAGCGGAGATGATCACATGCAGACTGCGGTCATGGATATGGCGCAGCAAGTAGCTTCGTGGGCCACGGCCATTGGGGCTCTGATTGCCGCTGTTAGCGGAGCCTGCCGAGCTGCACAAAGGGTTTGCTACGTGGTGCGGAAACCCCTATGCGTAGCACTACTGCCACAAGGCTCTTGCTATTTCCGATTGATGACGGAAATAACTGATGTGGTGATGGTGAGAATCGTGACTGCTGCGCCGACCAGGCCCCCGACGATGCGACCCACCTGTCGGCGGGTATCGGGGGCACCTTCTTCCTTGACAGAAATTGCGGGAAACAGCCAGTGAAGTACGAGTAGCAAGAACCACGGCAAAAGGGCAGCTACACCCAGAATGATGAATTCTGTCCACCAGAAAGGCCCCGAGTCATCGACGACGACAAAGCTGGTTGCGATCACTGCCGCGACAAGGGTCATTCCGACAATTGTTTGCAGGTAGGTGAGCCACATCCATGTCCACCATGGCCGGCTGTGGCGGAGGGTTCGGCTTAGTTCGGCAAAGGCTTGCCTTGCCCAAGCTGGTGGTCCTTGCACAGTAAGTGAACTGTTGTTTGCGCCATTCGTAGTAAGAGTAAGCGTGCAACTCTGATCGTCGACCGAGCAATTGAATGTAATCTTATGAATACCGGTCAGTTCATTATTGCGCAGGGCTTCTGAGAAAGTGTCTTTGACAATACGCTTGTCTTGGTCTGTAACTTCAAGAATTACTTGATACCGACTACGAATTTCCCCAATTAATCGCCGTTTCCGCCATGGAATCAGCGTGTTCCAGGTGGGGACAGCCGATTGTTCGGCCTTATGGCATAGTTCAACGAACTGGCGGTCCATCACCTCGCCAAGGCGCAGGAGTTGGTCTTTGCCACCTCTCCATGTCTTGATTGGCTTCTCCTGTAGCAGGCTTTCATCGGCCACTGGATGCCTCCGACTGCTTCCGCTAAGGATTTCGACGCGTAGCTCGCGGGCGTCGGCCCGAGATGCTGCCCACTAAGTGGTATGTTCGTATTTGATACTGAAGGACCTGCTGTGATGATTGCAAGTCTTAGCCAAGCTCGATTTGTTCGGAGTCCCCCCGTCAAAACGGTTGAAAAGGTACGTATGCATCAGCTTACTTTGGCCCCGTACCCGTGGCTACGAGCACGTTGGCCCTGACGGCCGAGTACCTAGACGCCGGGCGGCCCCAAGCTTCCAATCTCGAGATTCGTGCAGACCGGGTCTCTGGGCCCTCCGTGGAGCGGTTCGTGGGACGAACTGGCGTCATCCGGGGCCAAACATGACGTTCAAGAGGCCCGATAAGCCTCCATGGCGTGTACTCAGGACACCAGAGTCGAGGTGAGTGACCTGTCTCCGGAGGCGGTGGCGACGGTTTCAATCCTGCCGGGGGCACTTTGTGTTATGCCTCAAGGCATAGGCGACAGCCTGAACATGATCAAGCTCCGATTCGTAGGAACCGCTCAGGAGGCTCCGGTCGCCAGCCATGTGCAGAATTCTCCGCTATGAGCGATGAAGACCCCGGAAGACCGGCCGAGGCCATTGGTGACTTCGAGCAGGGCTAATTCCCGGAGTTCGACTTCTCAGATAAACCCGGGCATGAAGTACCGATCGCCTACGACCGGGCCTTCACTGAGGAGGTCGCGATGATCGTGCGGCTGCACACGCAGATGGACGTGGGGTTCGAGCCATCCTGTTTGGACTGCGCGGCGCCGATCACCCGCGCGGACTCCGCTGACCACGGGCCGGCTGGTCCAGGGCCTGCGCCAGGAACTGACTGCCCTCGCTCGCATGCAGCCCTAACGCCAGATGGTGGAAAGCGGTCCTCGACGAAGTCGAAGCCGCCAACACGGATCGCAACCGGGGCATCCACGACCAGGCTGTGATCGCCGCCGATCCAGACACGGTGTTCGAAAGATGTCCGCGATTAGATCATCACCCGCCCGCGCTTGGACAAGTCAGGCGGAGCGACCGAGGAAGTGGTCATCCTGCCTGACTTGAAGCGCAGCGCAATGGCTTTGGGCGCCGTGTACTTCCGCCTGGTTGGCCCGGTCCTGGTGATGAGGGTGACGGAGGTCGATGACCGGGACGAAGACGAGCAGGGGCGTGCTGGACAAGGCCTCATACTCATGAACAGGCCGACGTTCGGCTGGTCTCAGCGAGCGAAGGATGCGCTGGCATGAAGGGAGCGATCATCTGCCCGCAGTGGCAGCTGGGGACCAGCAGCTGTCCGGCTCGAAGTGCCTGCTTGCCTACTGCGATGCGATTGGCGACCGCCATAAGCGCGTGGCTGAGCCCCTGGAAGCAGAGGAGCGCGGCGTAATGTCGGGTCCTGCATTCGTTCCCGGGCTCGAGCTGGCGGGTGGCCTGTACCGCGAGGTTGTCGGCCCGTTGCTTGGTGACGTGACACATTCGGCGGCGTTAATCGGGACCGGATCTGACGCGTTGGGGTTCGACACGCCGCGCTCGACCGATCATGGCTGGGGCCCGCGGCTGCAGCTGTTCGTCGACCGCTCAGACGTCGCGGCGGTCGCGGGCAGGATCGATACCGGGCTACCTGCGACGTTCCGGGGTTGGCCGGTGTGGTACGGCTGGGGCCCAGTTCCGGTGCAACACCACGTGACCGTCACAACTCTGCCCGAATGGCTGACATCGCACCTCGGCGTAGACGCCACTCAGCCGCTTTCAACTATGGACTGGCTGGTGACGCCGCAGCAGCTCCTTCTTGGGGTAGTGGCAGGCACCGTCTTCCGTGATGACACCGGTGCGCTTGGAAGGGTCCGCTCCCACCTCGCCTGGTACCCCGATCCGTTGTGGCGATGGATGCTGGGCTGTCAGTGGCGCCGGCTCGCGCAGGAGGAGCCATTCGTCCAGCGCACCGCAGAAGTAGGTGACGAGCTGGGCTCCGCGGTGATTGCCGCACGTCTAGCGCGTGACGTGATGCGGCTCGCGCTGCTGATCAAGCGCCGCTACGCCCCGTACTCCAAGTGGCTAGGAACCGCGTTTGCGAGCCTGGACCACCCGGACGGACTCGACCTGATGCTGAGCGCTGCGGTCCGTGCACCGGACCTGGACACTCGTGAGGCTGCCCTCGGGCAGGCTTATCAGGCGGTCGCGCGCCGCTTCAACCAGCTCGCTCTTATTGACCCGGTCGACCCGGACCTGCGGCTGTTTCACGACCGTCCGGCTCGCGTGCTGATCGCCTACCGGTTCGCCGACCCGTGCTTGGCCTCAGTTGACGATCCGGCCCTGGCCACGCTGCCGCCCATCGGAGCCATCGACCAGGCCGTAGACACCTCTGACGCGCTCCTGCACCCCGATGTTTACCGCCGCTTCAGAGACGCCTGGGCAGACCCGCTGGCGAGTACGTGAGAAATCAGGGACGTCACGTCGGCCCGAGCATGACGTCAGGGGACTGCAGGGAACACGCGAACACAATGGAGCAATCGGGATTAGCGCACGAAGACCGACCGACCGCGTACCCGGCCTCTTCGACATCGCCAGCTGGTCCGCTGCTAGTCACATGCCACGCAGGGAGCGGATCGAGTGGGCAACCGACGATCTCGCGGCAACGGCTGAGCTCCGAAAGTCAGACGGACAAAACGGGTCCTGTGCAACATCGCACCTCCGGCACCCTGGACTCACGTCGGACGCAGGCCCCAGCGGGGTGGGTGGCGTTGACCTATCTCGATCCGATGGGTTACGTGGAGCCTTCGGACGCGCACGTTCCTGGCCCGAAACGGCACCGCTCTCGCTCGGTGGGCCTTCACCGGCGTGCGCGCTACGACGGGGCGACTAGCGGGTGCTCCACGCGGGCCAATGGCTGGCGAGCAAGAGTCAACGACGTGAGACGACGTGAGACGACGTGAGACGACGTGAGGCCTCCGCTTGGCTAGCATCCAGCTCAGAGGCGCTGTTGAACGTCCGTCGAGGATGACAGCATCGGCCCAACTTTTCGTTGTTGAGTGTCGCCCGTCGGTTTACTCGCCCGTTGGCATCGACTCGACGTCTGTGCCGGTCTTGGCTGTTGGTGGGAGCTGGGACTGGTCTTCTACGATGTGCGCGATGCGCGCAAGGCTGATCTGGATGTTGGCGTGCAGATCCTCTTTGAGCTCTCGGACGCCGAGAAGGATCCGCAGGATGATGTGTAGTCCGAGGGGTACCGGCTTCAACACGTCGTAGGTCTGCACCACCGTGGTGCCTGTTCCGCTGGCCTGCAGTTGGTAGGCCCAGCGAATGGATCCTCCGCCAGGTTCGGTGCGTGTGATCGCGAACTCGCGCCCCGGGTCAGCGGTATCCACGACGGGAGTGTTGCTCCAGGTGAACCACCGCCGGCGGTTGCGTGAGCGGAACCGGGCTCCTGCTACGGCGTGGGTTGCGCCGTCCAGCCACCGGGACTCGATGACTTCCGGGCTCCATTCCGGTGTGCGGGTGACGTCGGAGACGAGGTCGTACACCTTGTGCGGGTCAGCTTCGACGTACCTGGTGACGCGATCGTGGTCCAGCCGCTGCATGATCACCCTCCACTCTCATCTGCCGATAGTCTATAGGTCTACCTATAGCAGCTAGCAAAGTCTAGAGTGTGGAGGTGGCCACTGCAGATTCCTTCCCCAGCACCGCCATGAACGACCTCGCTCGACCCGGCCTGCGAGAACGGCGCCGGCAGCAGACTCGCGAGGAAATCCTCGACGCAGCTCTCGACGTGATCACCGAGCATGGCGCCGCCGCGCTGAACATGTCAGAAGTCGCCCGCCGAATCGGCCTGCGCCAGCCCTCGCTCTACCAGTACTTCGACTCGAGGCTGGCCATCTACGACGGCCTCTTCGAACGCGGAATGCGTCACCACCTGCGCATCGTGATGGAGGCCATGTCCCACAACCCGCTTGGTCTACCCGCCCTGCGGGCCATAGCCGTGGGCACTGGCCGCTTCGCCGCTGAGAATCCAGCCCTGGCGCAACTCATCTTCATGCCGGCCATCCCCGGATTCGAACCCTCACCTCACGCCTACGAACCCAGCCTTAACGTCCAACACCACGTCTCCGCCGCGTTGACCGCCGCCATCGATCAGGGCGACCTGCACCCCGCAGCCGCCACCGACCCCGGCATCGCCATGTTCATCAGCGCCACCGCCGGCCTCGCCGTCATGCACCTGGCCAACGACCCGCACGCCACCGCCGACAACAGCCGTTACCTGTCCCTCATCGACCCCGCCGTCACCATGTGGGCCACCTGGTTCGCCCCCGATCGACCCACCGACCGCGTGCCCTGATCGGCGAGCAAGTCCAGCCTGCCGCTGCCGGACAGATGCGACGTCGCCTCGACATTCGAAACCGGCTCTAGGCACGCTCTGAGCGACGCACGCACACCCGGGCATGCTTGTCAGCATTACTGCGGTTAGCGCTGTCTGTCTTGACCGACCGGTACCAGACACCCTTTGGTGCGGCTCAACACCCAGGTCGCTAGGAGTGGGTCTTGAGCCAGGTAGATGCGAGGCGCGGGCGCGACGGCTGGCACGCCGCCTCGACGTCCTCACCGAGGTTGCCCGGGCGCTGCGCGTGTCGCTGCCCGACCTGCTCGGACAGCCTGTCCTGATGGAGGTCGACGAGCGCCTGGACGACGTGCCCGCCGTCCGGACGCGCACCGCGCCGGCTCTCCTGGCGCCTCTACAACGCGCTCGTTGTCGACCGCGCGGTTGCCGGGTCCTCCTGCCACTCGTACTTGCAGTTGCCTTCTGATGCCGGTTGTTGCCTGGTGCCTGCCGTGTCGCAGTTGCTACGGTTTGTCCCTCGACCAGGGAGGGCAGCCGAATGATTCCGCTGCGCATACGGGCGACAGGCACCGGACACCGCGCGAGTCGGTGGCGAAAAGTGATCACGTTGCTGGCCGTGGTGTTCACCTGCCTGCTGGTGCCCGGGGTCTCGGGTGCCTCGTCGGCGAGCGCCGCCACGGCGCCGGTCTGGGTCGTGAAGACTCACCGCTGCATGAACCCGCCACGGGTCGTCAATGGCATCCGGGCCGGGCTCTGCGCCAACATGGTGGAGTTCGCCGGCTACTACGCCTTCGGTGAGGGGCTGGTGTTCTGTCAGCACAGCACCCCGCCGTACGCCGACGTGCGCTGCAGCGGTGTGATCCAGGGCGTCGACATCTGGCGACAGAACGCCAACGGTTCCTGGTCGAAGATCGTTCACAGCGACAACTACAGCTGCGGCTCCATCACCGGCGGCATCCAGCACACCGCCAGCTGCTCCACCACCGACAACGAGACCAACTACAACAGCGGTGGCGTGTTGAGCGGCCCCTGCCAGCGCTACTACTCGGTCTCCCGAGCGTCGATTGCCATCACCTCGACGGTCACGGTCAGTGGCGCGTCGGTCCAGAGCCCGGTCTACGAGACCCCCGGTTGTCGGGCCTGACTTGTAGCCGGCCCGGGTGACCAGTCTCCGAGCCGCCGTCCCAGCCGGTGGCGGCCCGGGAAGGATCGCAGCTCGAACTGTCGTTGTGGACGCGAAGAAACTCAACGCAGCCTTCAAGATCGCGTTTGCTAGCTTCAGGCAGCCCAGTGCATCGAGGTGTGGCGAGATGAGCGCTCGGCGTTCACCGTGCCGCAGCCGCTTCACTTCAGCCGAGTCCTGACTGGTCACGCCTCGGGTCTGCGGGCGCGCCGAGCAACGCCGAGACGGGCGGCATGTTGCCAGCGGGCCGCGAGACCGGTTGCGCGGCTGCGAATCTGAGTCGGCCTGCTGATCAGCTATTCGGTGGCGCCCGGACTGGTCGAGGCGCTGTACCGCTCCTGATGGTCGGGGCACGACATCTGACCGGCGAGGACGACGCGCGCACAGAGGCGCGGCCGTGTGGACCATAGGCTGAACCTGTGATCGAGTTCGGGGCGAGGGCTCGCCGGCTGCCGCCGCCACCGCACGTCGTGTGGGAATCCTTGGTGCACCCCCATGAAACCGGAACACGACCATGGCTGGCACTCCTCGGTGACGAGGTCGAGCCCAGGATCCTTCGCGCGTCCAGACCGACGTCCGTCGTCTGGGCGTCGCTGTGGCCCAGCCGGCCCCGCGATCAGATCAATCTCGAACTAGCCGACCTACGCCCTGGGACTCTGCTCGAGTTCACTCTGCTCACGCCGGACGAAGCGCCTGACGACAGCAAAGCGGGCCACATACGTCGGCGCATGAACCAGATCCTCTTCGCCGATCTGCGCTTCTCATACGGCCAGTGATCAGCATCCGCTCATGCCGCATCGCGCTCGGCACACCGTGACCGGTCATGCCGCCGATCGGGCATGGCCGTGTGGCCGGTGATGCCCATGTTGGCGGCTCATGGGTGGAGGGCTGCTCGCAGCGCGAGCAGTTGGCCGTGGCATTCGGAGCGTAGTTGGGCCTTGCGTTCTGGATCCAGCCAGCTGGCCTCGACCGAGTCCAGCACGATCTGTTCGATGATCTGGGGGCCGAAGCCCATGCCGAGGCCGACGTGCTCGTATTCCTGCGTCAGCGAGGTCTGGAAGAACACCTGATCGTCGGTGGACAGCGTCACCGGCAGCCCGGCTCGGATCATGGTCGCGATCGGGTGCTCGGCGTCCAGAGGCCAACCGGACAGGAACTGGGTCGAGCGTGGGGTGGCGGTGAAGTGGATGCCGCGCTCGCGGGCCCGCCTGATGCAGGATGCGTCGTCGATCACGTGGTAGCCGTGGTCGACCCGGTCCAGACCGAGGGTGTCGAAGGCGTCGATGACCGAATGTGCAGTCGCTCCGGGGATCTCCCCCACGTGGGCCGTCAGCCGCAGCCCAGCTGCACGGGCTTCCCGGTAGAGCTCGACCCAGTCCAGCGGGGATTCCTGAGCGTCGGCGCGCAGGTCGTCCTGGCCGAGTCCGACCACTTCGCGTCGAGGCTGGTCGATCATGGTCTGCACCAACGCTGTCGCGGTCGCCATGGACATCGACCGGTTGATCGCCGGCACGAGCCCGAACCCGACCCCGAAATCAGCCTCGGCCCTGCGCAGGCCGCTGATCAGGCCGTCCACCACATCGGCATAGGCGATGCCGAGATGCGAAAAGTTGTCAGGGTTCACGAAGTACTCGCGATAGCGAAGATTGGCGTCCCGGACAGCATCCTGCACGCCCTCGTATGCAAGCACGGCGAAGTCGTCTGCCGTACGGAATACGTCGTGCGCGGCATTGAATACGGCGAGGAAATCGACGATGTTGTCATAACTGAACAGCGTCACCGGGTCGGTCGAGGGCAGCCGGACTCCCCGTTCGCCAGCCCACTGCACCAGCCGCTGCGCCCGGATGGTCGACACCACGTGGCAGTGCAACTCGACCTTCGGCACCAACCGCAGGTAGTCACGAAATCCGATCATGACCTCATCCGACCACATCAGACCCCACTCGACACCGTCGCTGGGGTTCATCTCCGGGTCCGGCGGCATCTGCTCAGCGCCTCGTCTCATAGCTGGTCAGCACGACGCCGCCGGGAACGTCCGCGTCTCCACCGGGTTCAGGGCATGCCCAGGCCTGTCCTGTCCTCAAGCATCTACCACTGGCAGAGCCGCAGGTTAGGCGCGTGCACTGGTGAAGAAGGTCCGGAGGTCGGCGACGATCAGTTCGGGGACTTCGAGGACGGCGTAGTGGCCGCCGCGGTCGAATTCCGACCAGTGCACGATACTGGCGTTGTCCCGCTCGGCTAGTGGCCGGATGGTCTGGAAGTCGTTGGCGAATAGCGCGACCCCCATCCGCCCCCGGCTGACCTGCGGCTTCTGGTCGGAATGGGCCTCCGCGTAGTGGTAGCGCACGCTGGTCGCAGCGGTGTTCGTCAGCCAGTAGAGCGAGATCTGGGTCAGGACCTGCTCCGGCGACACCAGGCTGGTGCCGTTGCCGAAGTTGTTGAACAGCTCGTTGTAGGCCAGCTGCCCGACCGGGGAGTCGGACAGGGCCGCGGCGATGGTCTGGGGTCGGGTGCCGTTCATCTGGTTGTAGCCGGCCACCGAGGCGAACCAGCCGGCGAACTCCAGCGCCGCGTATTCCTTGGGGCCGAAGTCGTCCATCTCGCCTTCGGCCCCGGACGGGAAGGAGAACAGCTGCAGCACGTGCGCCCCGAGGAAGCCGGGCGGATTCAACACCGCGAGCTCGCGCGAGACCATCGCTCCGCCGTCGCTGCCGTGAGTGCCGTAGGACTCGTATCCCAGGCGGCGCATGAGTGCGTCGTCCACCCCGGCGACCCGGGCCATGGTCCAGCCCTCACCCACCATGGGCGTGGAGAATCCGAAGCCGGGCATCGACGGGATGACGACGTCGAAGGCGTCCTCGCTCCGGCCGCCGAAGGCCACCGGGTCGGTCAGCGGTCCGACGACGTCGAGGAACTCGGCGAACGAGCCGGGATAGGTGTGCAGCAGGAGCAGCGGCGTAGCGTCGGGTTCGGTCGAGCGCACATGGACGAAATGAACCGGCTGCCCGTCGATCTCGGTCATGAAATTGGGGAACGCGTTCATCCGGACCTCCTGTGCGCGCCAGTCGAACTCGCGCCAGGCAGCGACCATCTCCTGCAGGTAGGAGACGGGGGTTCCGTACTCCCAGCTGTCGCCCGGCGCCGGCACCGGGAAGCGGGTCGCCGCCAGTCTGCGGTGCAGGTCGTCCAGGACGGACTGGTCGAGGTGGATCGTGAACGGGGTCACTTCGTTGTTCGTCATGCCAGAGACGCTACGGATCAATCAGGCAGGTATCGTTCCTGTTTACCATGGAGACCTCTACACGGTTGCTGGCGCTGCTCGGGTTGCTCCAGGGCCGCCAGCACTGGACCGGCCCCCAGCTGGGCGAACGCCTCGGCGTCAGCGCCCGCACGGTCCGCCACGACATCGAGCGGCTGCGCCGGTTGGACTACCCCGTGGACGGCGTCCGCGGCCGGGAGGGCTACTACCGGCTCGGGGTCGGGGCCAAGCTGCCGCCGCTGCTGCTCGACGACGAGGAAGCGGTGGCGATCACCGTGGCGCTGGCGGTGGCCGCCGGCATCAGCGGGATCGAGGAGACGAGTGCCGGCGCGCTGGCCAAGCTTCAGGCGATCTTGCCGCACCGCCTGCGCCGGCAGGTCGAGGCAGTCCGCGACTCGATCAGCGCTGGACCAGAGAACACCGGCGCCAACGTCACGGACCCGGACATCAGCGTGGGCCTGGTGGCGGCCCTGACCGCGGCCATTCGCGATCGGGAGGAGATCCGCTTCTTCTACCGCGACGACGAGCCGGTCCAGGCCGAGCCGTACCGACTGGTCAACTGGCAGCGCCGCTGGTATCTGGTGGGCCGCATCGCCCGCACCGGGACCTGGTCCCCGTACCGGCTGGACTGGATGCAGCTGCGCACGCCAGGCGGCCCCCGGTTCACCCCGGCCGAACTGCCCGGCGGCGACTACACCGCCTTCGTCCTGCGAGAGGTCTCATTCTCGGGATGGGCGGTGCACGCCCGGATCACCGTCCACGCCCCAGCAGAGCAGGTGCTGGCCCAGATCAACCCCACGGTCGGCGTGGTCGAGGCGATCGACGAGCGGCACTGCGTGCTGGTCACCGGCGCGGACAGCGTCGAGATCATCGCGGCCTATGTCGGGATGCTCAATCTGGACTTCACCCTCACCCAGCCGCCCGAACTGGTCAGACAGATCCGCACCGTCGGGGAAAGGTACCTTCGAGCAGCCAGTCAGTCAGCCGGAAAACTGGCTGAACCAGGCCCTGACCGAGCCGTCGACAGCATGGACTGACCCTCGTTCGCTAGAACCGTCCGAACATGGCGCGCCGCGTGCGCTGCGGCCTTCTCGTGAGCTCATCTTCGACGCCAGGCCAGGGACGATGGCGGCTCCATGGTGCGCTCGGCGGGGCGGTTCGACCAGGGAGGCAGTGCTTCACTGCCGGCCCTTACCCAGGACCTCGACGATTTCGCCGGGGCGCCCGTGATCAAGCAGTGTCGCGACCACGTCCGCGACCTCCTGCGGCGGAATCAAGGGCCCGACGTCCCGCTGCTGATCGGGTGTGAGTGCATCCCACTCGTCGTGGGCGCGATCCAGGCCGATCCAGCCAGGGATGACAGCCATCACGCGGACATCCGAGCGCGAGCCGAGGCTGGCCGTGAAGCGCCGGATCCCGGCCTTGGCAGCGCCGTACTCCGGCGATCCATAGGCGGCGTCACCGAGACCTCCGCTGGACCCGATGTTCACGACCGCACCGGACGCGGCGCTCAGGATCGGCCACAGTCGCTGCGTCAGGAGCATCGGCGCGAGAAGGTTGAGCGTGACGGCCGACAGCCACGTCTCCGGTCGAGCTTCGGGGTACTGGTTACCTGAAAGCCAGCCACCGGCATTGTTCACCAGCGCGCCCACCTGACCCTGTTCGGTCAATTGGTCGGCTGCGTCGTTGATTCCCTCGAGGATGCCGAGATCCGCGACGATCACGCTTACGTGCTCACCGTGCCGGCCGGCGAGCTCTCCGGCCGCTTCGCGTGCTTGTTCCTCGTCTCGATCGAGGAGGACCACGGATCGTCCGCGGTCGAGCAAGGTGCCCGCGACCACACGGCCGAGCCCCGAAGCACCACCGGTGACGGCAACGTTCATGCGCATTCAGCGGATCATGCCGCCTACCTCTGACAGCGCCGCTTCGAATTCACCACCTGAGACCGCCCTTCACGCTCGGGTCGCTGCTTCCTGCCTTCGCCATCGCGTGCCCTTGTGGGTCGACACCGCCGGCGCCTCGTCGACGGTCACCTCACCCGCCCGCAGAAGCCCGGGCTCCCGGGATCGGATCTGCCGCTGGGCGTGCATTCGCACGCTACTGCCGCGTCGGGGCAGGCACGTCAGCTGCCCGTTGCAGAGGACTGCGTCGCACCGAGCACCGTCATGTGTCCATCCGTCGGGCGTCCAGCCAGATCTGCCACGCCTCGATTCTCCCCGTCGTGAGCAGCCCGGACCGAACCCACGGGTCGTGGCTCAGGCGGCTACGGATCTCCCGCTCGTCTCGCGCCTCGACCAACAGCAAGGCCCCGTCAGGGACAGGACCACCGAGGACGACGAAGCCGTTCTCGACGAGCCCGTCCATGAACGTGGCATGTGCATCCCAATCTCGCTGCTCGCGGACACCGCGGGTGGCATCCCAGCTCGGACCGTGAAGCCTGCGAACCGCGAAACCTGCCATGCCTCAGACCGTAGGCCGCGCTCCTCCACCAGTCACTTGCCAGCGGTCGAAATAGTGCTCGGATGGGCATAGCGCCGAGTTCTAGACTAAATCAGTTGACAATGCCCGCAATTCCCGTATCCGGGCAGGCGTCGCAGCCGGCCAGCAGTCTGCGGCGACGTGGGAGCGGCCGCCAGCCGTGGAGATCACGCCAGCGCCGACCCACAAAGTTCCTGGCAGTCCCTTCAAGTCCGCTGCCGCAGGCACCGAAGCGAAGACGTGTCCCACGGCCGCATGGTGAACAGCGCGCGGTCGGCCTGGATTTTGCTTGCGGGGATCGTCGTTCTGGTCGGGGTGATGGCGGTTGACCGCGATCTGCGATCACCGATAACCGCCGCCTCCTCGGTCGCCGCCGCCGTGCTGGTCCTCGTCGGGGTCATGGTCCATCGTCCCGGTACGGCGTCGTGGCCGTCCCTGGCGTTGATGCTGTGCATCTGGTCGGGCAGCGTCTGCCTCGTGTCGCTGCAGGGCTACATCTCACCGGTCGCGGTGGCGGGTGTCTGGGCGGGTCAGTCGATCGCCGCAGGTGTCCTGGTCCATGCCGTGCTCTCCGGGCCCAGGTCGACGACTCCATCGACTGCGCGATCGCTGGCCACGGTTCTGGACTTCATCATCATCAGCACCGTGCTCGCCGTCGTCGGGGTTCAGATCGTCACGGCCAAGAGCGCCGACAGTGCCGGCCCCACAGCGATCATCGTGGCCAGTGTGGATGTGGCGCTGCTGGGGATGCTGGTCCGATACGCGGTCTCCCGTCGCAGGCTCGGCCCCAGTTCTGTTCTGGTGCTCGTGGCGGCTTTCGTGGCCATCGCCTATGACCTGAACTCAGCGGTTCACGGCAGGCGGCTGGGTTTGCCGGGCGATCCGAGCGAGAGCCTGGGCGTGGCCGGCATGTTGCTGTTCGCCGTCGCCGCGCTGCACCCGTCCATGACCGAAGCATTCAGCATCAAGACGTTCTCCCAGCGGCGCCCCGCTTCGACTGCTCTACTCGGCCTGCTGCCGCTGGTGCTCGTTCCTTCCGCCGTCAGCTGGGTGGCTGCCCTCAGCGGGGCCCCGCCCCTGCCGGCATGGGCAGTACCGTCGGCGGGTGCGATCGTGGCCGCCCTGTGTTTGCTTCGAGCCAGCGCGGCCCTGCGTTCCAGCGAACACCTGGCCGAGCACGACCCGTTGACGGACCTGGCCAACCGGCGCGGCCTGGCCAGGGCGTTCGACGATCTCTCACCGGCCGCGGAGCGAAGTCTGCTGCTCATCGACGTGGACGAGTTCAAGCAGATCAACGACACCCACGGTCACGACATCGGTGACGCCGTGCTTCTCCTGCTGCGTGACCGGCTGCTCGGCACCATCGGTGAGTCCGGTCTGGTCGCACGCCTCGGTGGTGACGAGTTCGTCGTCCTCACCGAAGGCAGCGATGCGCACGGCCTGGCCGACCGGTTTCTGCACTCGCTGCAGGCGCCGTTCCTGGTCGACGGCCTCGCGCTGAAGGCCGGCGCGAGCATCGGCATCGCGCACTCGCGAGACGGGACGTCGCTGACGGACCTGCTCACGCAGGCAGACGTGGCGATGTACGCGGCGAAGGCAGCCGGCGGCACCAGAGCCCTGGACTTCGACCCGGCCATGCGGGTGGAGGTCGCCCGCCGGTTCACCCTCAGCAGCGAAATCAGGCAACTGCTGGGTAGCGACAACCGCGACGTCGGACACCTGGAGATCCATTACCAGCCCCTCGTCGACCTGCGCTCCGCCCAGGTGATCGGCGCCGAGGCCCTCGTCCGATGGCGCCACCCACGGTTGGGGTTGCTGGCTCCCGACTCGTTCCTGGCATTGGTCAGCAACAACAACCTCGACTCGGACCTGGACTGGGCCGTGCTGAGCAGCGTCATCGAGCAGTTGGTCCGGTGGCGAGAAGAGGACCGCCGTGCGCTGCCGGTCAGCGTCAACCTCACCCGCGACAGCCTGGAAGACCCCCAGTTGGCGCAGCGCATCCTGACCGCTCTTTCCATCGCTGGACTACCCACCTCTCAACTTCACGTCGAGATAACCGAGCACCACCACGTATCCCGAGACAGCCCGGCTCAACACACCCTTCATCAGCTCCACGCTGCCGGCGTCGGCGTCTACCTCGACGACTACGGGACCGGGTACACCTCCCTGGAATACCTTCACCGCTTCCCCATCCAGGTCATCAAACTCGACCGCTCGGTGGTGACCTCACTCGACGACGGAGGAGGCCAGTTGCTGGCCGGGGTGAAAGCAATGGCCGTCGCTCTCGACCTTGAGATCCTGGCCGAAGGCGTGGAGACCACTCACCAGCGCGACCGCCTGCTCGAACTGGGAATCGGACGGGGCCAGGGCTATCTGTTCTCCCGCCCGCTGCCGGGGGACACCTACGCAGACAGTTACCTCGGGTCCGACGACACGGCCCCAGTCACCACCACGGACGCGCTCCCCTCACCCCGAACCACCCGAAAAACGATCGTGTCTGCCGAATAGACCGTGCAGCCGTTCGTGGGACGGACTGGTGCCGTCGAGGCCACCGGCACGACGGGTGGCACGCCCTCGGTCGCTGGTATCAGGCCCGGCTCGCCATCGGGACGTCACCGGCGCGGCGCCGGATCGGTGCCGCGACGTCGGCGTGGACCACCAGCCTGGCGCCGAGCCATCCCAGGGTGAGACTGAAGATCACGATACCGACCGGGGGGATCACCACGGCGATCACGAGTCCCAGGGCGACCAAGGCTGCGGCCCACCGGGTCGTCCGCGCCGCGAGCCACAGGGCAGCAGCGAAGGGCAGGCATCCGAGCGTCAGCGCGCCCACCCACACGATGTTGGTGGGCCTGGAGCCGAACAGCGAGTAGAGGGCGCCGTCGGGGCTCAGTGCCGACGCCGTCCCGGGCCTGGCGGCCAGCAGCGGCACTACCCGGGCCTCGTAGAGATGGCTGCCCACGGACAGGGCGAGCCGCGTGCTGAAGGCGGCGTAACCGATCAGGCCGCACCTGGTGACCCAGGACGCCGACTCGCGGTTTCCCGTCATCGAGGCCAGCACGGCGGGCAGGCCGAGAAGCAGGAAGAGGTAGGACGCCAGATCGATGTAGTGCCCGAGAGCCCAGGTTCGGTCGAGGGCCAGGGTCGCGTCCTTGCCGGGCGACAGCGGCGAGAGGGCGAGCAGGGCGCCGAGGAGCAGGCTGAACCCGCCGGCGCGGACGGAAGTTGTTCTCATCGTGACTCCCCAAATCGTCGGTACTGAACGTGATCCGACGATAGGAACGGCGAGGTCCTCCGACATCGGAGTGCACCCCGGGTTCCATGTGGGTGCCCACACCCATCCAGGCCCCCGGCCCGTGGTGCGATCCCGACGTCGTGCGGGTCGACGACTGGATGACGCTCGCTGACGAGATGCTGGTTTCCTGATCGATCGTCGAGGACTCTCATTCCGATTGTTCGGGGTTTGGATCGCTGTCCGTTACCTGACGGACATGTCGGAATGGCGTCCTTACGTCGTGCCCACCAGCCGCGTTCGGAACGCCTCACACCCGTTGACCGTCGACGAGTACACCGAGTGGAACGCTGGCCTGTTGGCCCGCCAGCCGGTCAGCAGACGCTGGGCATTGAAGGGTGTCGCTGCCGGCATGGCCGGCATAGCCGCCGCCGAGTTCCGACTGGCCGACGCCGCGTTCGCGGCCGGTGGTGGGACGGTCGGTCCGGCCGGGGTCGTGGTGTCGGGAAGGCACCTGTCGTTCGTGCCCGACGGGGACGGTGCCAGCTCGACGGCGATGGCGGTGACCGCGCAGTTGGTCAGCCGGACCGGAGTGCTGCCGAAGCGGCTGCGCGCGCACGTGGAGGTCGGTCAGAGCCCGGGCCAGTACGGCCACCGGTACGAGGCCGACATCCAGCACCTGGTCGGTCAGTACGCCATCCCGGGCGGCCCGGTCGGCAGCCAGTTCTACCTCAAGGCCCGGTTGAACCACCTGCGACCCAGCACCGTCTACCACTACCGGGTGCGGCTCAGCGACGGCACCCTGACCGGGGACGCCTACTTCACCACCGCCCCGGAGCGCCGACACATCCTGCTGGGGCGGGTGCCGGAGCCGTTCACCTTCACCGCGTTCGCCGACGTCGGCACCAACGCCGCGCCGACCGACCCGCGCTACGCCTGGGGCCAGGACCCGGCTGCCGTCACGGCTGCCGGGGGTACGTGGCCGAAAGGTGTCTTCGACGACAACTACTACTCCCCGACCGACCCGGTCGCCGGGACCGGCGGGACCGATCCGACGCCGGCCGCGACCCAGACCGCGCTGATGGCCACCCAGCGGCCGGTCTTCACACTGCTGGCCGGTGACATCTGCTACGCCGACCCCAGCGGCACCGGCCTGCCTGCGGACGACTCGACGGCGTTGACCGCCGGCGCGGCACCCGCGAAGAACCTGTACAACCCCTACGTGTGGGACGTGTTCCTGAATCAGATCGAGCCCCAGGCGGCGTTCTCACCGTGGATGTTCGCCACCGGCAACCACGACATGGAACCGCTCTACGGGAACACGGAGTTCCTCGGCGACAGCCCCAGCCACGGATACGGGGGGCACGCCAAGCGTCTCGACCTGCCGGGGAACGGGCCGAAGACCTGCCCGTCGGTGTACAGCTTCGTCTACGCCAACGTGGGCGTGATCTCCGTGGACGCCAACGACCTGTCTGCGGAGATCCAGACCAACACCGGATACTCCGACGGCGCTCAACTGGCCTGGCTGGAGCGCACTCTCAGGCATTGGCGCACTCATCCGGGCGAGGCCGCCGGGATCGACTTCGTCGTGACCTTCTTCCACCACTGTGCCTACTCCACCACGAACAACCACGCCTCCGACGGCGGACTGCGCGACGCCCTGGACCCGCTGTTCACGAAATACCAGGTCGACCTGGTCGTCCAGGGGCACAACCACCTCCTGGAGCGGACCGACCCGATCAAGAACGGCAAGCCCACCCGTACCGCACCTGACGGCTCCACCATCCACCCGGCCGAGGACGGCGTCACCTACCTCTGTGTCGGATCCGGCGGCCGCCCCCGCTACCCGTTCCGACCCGCTCCCAGCGCCAGCGCCCCCGCGCCACCCGGGACCGTCCCGACCGGGCCGCAGCTGCTGCCCGAAGGCCAGCGCTACCGCGGCTACCCCCCGCCCGGCGGTGCCAACACGATCGAGAACAACACCGAGAACGTCGTCAACAGTTACGTCTGGTCGAAAGACGGTACTGCGGTCACCGCCGCCGGGTACCCCGCCGGGACCAAGGTCCCCGAGGAGGTGGAGTGGTCCCAGGTCCGCTACGACGACTACGCCTTCATCGCCGTCGACGTCGTCCCCGCTCGGCACGGCGCCGCCACCACCTTCACCATCCGCACCCTCGCCGACGCACTGCCCGGGACCGGCAAGCCCTACGCCGAGATCGATCGGATCACCCTGGAACGCACCGCCGGGCGCAACGCCGTCCACCACCACGACGAGCAGACCTGATCAACCCGGACCTCGGCAACTGCCACCGAACCACAGGGCGCCGGGGGGCTCATAGGGCAGACCGGTCAGCCGTCGGCAACGCATGTCGGATCGGGTCCGCTTCGTGCGTCGACCGTGCCTTCGACACTGCGCCGAGCGCTCACGACAGTTGGCGGTCGGCCGCTCCGTCGGCGCTGGCTGCGTCGCCCGAGGCGACATCGGCGTGGAGGGAGGCAAGTAGGCTCAGCTTGTCGGCGGAGGCGCTGCGGGGCTCGGCGTAGTAGAGCACCAGAGTCACCCCCTCGACGGGCAGCTTGTCGCGGTGCAGCGTCAGCCGGCCCACCACGGGGTGGGTGAAGACCGCGGTGTCACCACGCAGCTGTCGAATGTCGTGGCGTGCCCACCGCGAGCGGAATCGTTCACTGGCCAGTGACAGCTGACCCACGAGTTCGATTGCCCGAACATCGTGCTCGTCGTAGCCGATGGACAAGCGGAACGCCGCAATGAAATCGTCGACGGCTCGTTCCCAGTCATGCTGGAACTCGCGTTCCTCCGGGTCCAGCACCAGATCTCGCAGCCGGTTGTGGCCGACGACGAGCCTGGGTGAAAGCGCCTGGGCGAGGGCATTGGCGCCCAGCACGTCGAAGTAGCGGCCTTCGACGAAAGCCGGGACGTTCACCGCGGCGAGCAGATCGTGCAGGCGGGCGGGTACGCGTTCGGCGCGAACTCGTCGGCGCGGGCGGGGTTTCGGCGTGGCCACGGCCAGCAGATAGTCGGCCTCGACGTCGTCCAAGCGAAGAACGCGAGCCAGCGCCTGAAGGACCTGAGCCGATGGATTCCTGTCCCGGCCTCGCTCCAGGCGCAAATAGTAGTCGGCGCTGATGCCCGCCAGCAGAGCGACTTCCTCCCGACGCAAGCCCGAGACCCGCCGGTTCGCACCCACCGGGATGCCGGCCTGCTCAGGCGTCACCAGGGCTCGCCGAGCACGCAGGTACTCCCCCAGCGCGTTGCTGGCCGCTGCGTCGCCGCTCATCGGTCAAACAGTAACGGCGCTCGTCGTCAGCAAAGGGGGCCCTGGCACTCCAAGGCTTGGCAGGGCCCTACTTCGGGCGTCCGGGAAACCTCACGCTGGCGGCACCGACAACTGGGAGGAAGGACGACATGAAACTGACCGACCGAATCGTGTTCATCGCGGGCGGCACTTCCGGCATCGGCCGGGGCCTGGCCCGACGCCTGGTCGGCTCCGGCAACTCCGTCATCGTCGGCGGTCGCGGTGCCCGGCCGTCGGACGGCGGCATCGACACGGTCACGATCGACGTCACCGACCCGGCCTCGATCCTCACCGCCCGCGACAAGGTGCTCGCCCAACATCCCGACCTGGACACAGTCGTCACCATGTCCGGGGTGATGCTGCCGGAAGACCTGCGCGACCCCGCACACATCGGCGACGCCGAAGCCACCATCGCAACGAACCTGCTCGGGACGATCCGCGTGATCGACGCGTTCACCCCGCACCTGATCAACCGTGGCGGCGGGACGATCGTGACCGTGAGCTCGGGCATCGCCTTCCTGCCGTTCCCGCTGATGCCCAGCTACGGCGCGTCAAAAGCGGCCGTGCACGCCTACACCGAATCGCTGCGTGCACAACTGGCCGGCACCGGTGTCGAGGTCACCGAGATCGTCCCGCCCGCCGTCGCGACCACGCCCGAGCACAAGCAGCTCAACCCCGCGGCACTCGACCTGGACGCCTACCTCGACGAGACGCTCGAACTGCTGGCCACGACGCCGACGCCCGACGAAATCCTCGTCCAGGCGGTCCGTGAGCACCGCTGGGCCGAGCGCGACGGCACCTACGCCCAACTGGTCGAACGCCGGTCGGGTGCGCTGAAGAACCTGCCCGGCCGCTGATCGAAGGAACCCGGGCGGTTTCACGGTCTCACACCTCCGCGAGTCGTGTCAGAACGGCCTGCGATACCGCGTGCATGCCGGCGGCATTGGGATGGAACGACGAGCCGAACCGGCTGGGCGGCCACAGGG
>CALMAR010000456.1 GCA_937859855.1 uncultured Kineosporia sp. | reverse complement strand
CACCGAACACGATCCGATCGAAGCAGGCGAGGCGCAGCAGGCCCTCACTCACTCAGCATCGTCAGCGCAGGGGCGCCAGCCTTCGTGCTGGCGCCACTCGCATTTTGCGCGGCCTCGTGACGGCGCTCCTGTCGCTTTGCCTGACCGCGATCCCATTCCCCGCGCGCGGCCAACACTGCCCGCAGCACAGACCAAGTCGAGGCGCCGAGAGTCAGGCCGAATCGCAGTCACTAGTACTGACGGTAAATCGCCCCAGGAGGCCCCGCGGTTCCGAGCACCGGCTCGAGAAGGGCTCAGCTGAACATGGCGCGCAGTACGGTCAGACCGCCTAACTGTTTCGGCAAGAGCGGTATGCCTGGCGCTCGGATCGCAGACCTGGATTCAGTCAGACGCCCGGTGAAAGCCGCACCACTATTGGAGGGCTCAGCTAGCTGCCCACGTGCTGTAGGGCATGTTCCAGGCCGTGTAGCCGTTGCCCCACTCCAGCTTCCGGCTGCTGCCGGTGTAGATGACGACGTCGCCCATCTTGGAATGATTGAACATCCACAGCGCATTCGCGGTGCTCATCCCCGTGCAGCCGTGGCTGACGTTGGCCCGGCCCTGTGATCCGATGGACCACGGCGCAGCATGGATGAACTCGCCGCTGTAGGTCAGCCGCATCGCGTACTTGACGTTGATGTTGTAGTAATCGGGGTCATCCTTGTCGATCCCGATCGTCTCCGAGTCCATCCGGTGAGTGGTCTCCCGGCTCATGATGACCTTGATCCCGTTCCGGGTGGCCAAGCTGGCCCGGCCCGTGGTGACCGGGATGGTCTTGATCACCGCACCGTTCTGCCGAACCACCATGGTGTGCTTGTCCACATTCACCGTGCTGATCATCGACGAGCCGATGGTGAAGTCCACGGTGTCCGGCTTGCTGTCTCCCCAGACGGACTTGTCTAACTGAATCCCGGCCAGCTTGGACGCCACGTGAACCTTCGCGCCGCTCGGCCAGAACGTCTTGGGCCGCCACTGCACCTGCCGGCTGGAGAACCAGTGGAACGCCCCCTGTACCGCTGGGTTCGCGGTAACGGTCAAGCCCTTCTCAACTTCGTCACGGCGGTCTTCAGCGACACCACGGGAGAGATTGAAGATGATCGGCATGCCCACTCCGACCGTGCTCCCGTTACTGGGCTGGATCCAGGCGTCCGCCGTGTACTTCGGCGCCAACGTGGTGAATGTGGCCGACTGAGTGCTGCTCTTGCCGCCGGCATCCGCCGCGGAGGCATTGATGGTGTACTTCATGTCCGCGGCCAGGGCACCTGTGCTGGTCCATTCGGTGCCGTCAGAGGAGAGGTCACCGGCCAGTGTCGTTCCCTTGGACGGTGTGACCGTCACCGACGACAGCGTGCCCTGCTTGACACTGACTTTGACTGGGCTGTCCAGCCGAAGCTGGGTGGTGCCATTTACCGGAGCGAACGACACCTGAGCCGGAGGCGTGGGCTGCGCCGAAGCGGCACTCTGAGTGGTCGCCGCCCCAGTTGCCGAACTGTTGTCCGGCCCACAACCGGTCAGCACGGCCGACAGCGCGGCCGTCAAAATCAGCAGTATGAACGGCCCCCCGCGCCGTCCACCAACCTCGTTCCAGCTCACGGACACCCCAACGAGACTTTGCGTGCATTCAGCAACTGGTCAAGCCTACCCGCAGTCCAGAACGTCTGCTGGGCAAGAAGGGTTGCTAGGTCGACGTTAAGGGAGTCTAACCAGAGCCGCAGCAAATCCACGTAACCCGCAGCCAACGAAACCGATGGATTGGCTGCATCGTGCTCAGCTGTGGTCGCTCAGACACGGCAGCTGGGCCGGACCAGCACCGCGACCCGGGCGATGCTTCTAGTGCGCGTGCTCGCCGCGGTAGAACTCGAACACCCAGCCGACCAGGCCGACCGCACCCATTCCGAGCCCAATCAACATCATCCAGACGCCGATGGCCATTCCCAGAAAAAGGATCGCCCCACCGGCCGCAGCCGCTAGCGGCCACCACGAATAGGGAGCGAACTGCCCGAGTTCGCCCGCGCCCTGCGCGATTTCACCGAATGGGTCGTCCTCCGGCCGGGGATCGACGTGAGCACCGGTGTAACCCAGATAAGCGCCGATCAGTGCGGCCAGCCCGGCAACCAGGATCAGGCCGGCCAGGCCGACCGGCTCGTCCCAGGACGACATGATGCCGTAGAAAATGGCAAAGCCGATGAAGATGGGGGCGCCCGCGCCGAACAGCCAGGCCTCTACCTTCATTCGCGGGTCTCCTTCGCACCTGGGCCTCGTTCATGCAGCTCAGGACCGCCCAGCATCGTCTCGAGCAGGTTCTCGTTCGGCTCCGGACTGTCCATCGCCGCGACTTCTGGATGGTGCAGGTCAAAGGCGGGCCGCTCGGACCGGATCCGGGGCAGCGAGACGAAGTTGTGCCGAGGGGGCGGGCACGACGTCGCCCACTCCAGCGAACCGCCGTATCCCCAGGGATCGTCCACCAGGACCATCGGCGCCTTCCGCCAGGTGCGGTAGACGTTGTAGGAGAAGGGGATCACCGAGGCCCCCAGGATCATCGCGCCAATGGTCGAGATCCGGTTGTAGTTGCCGAAGCCGTCGGACGCCAGATAGTTCGGGATCCGGCGGGGCATACCCTCGACCCCCAGCCAGTGCTGGATCAGGAACGTGGTGTGAAAGCCGATGAACGTCATCCAGAAGTGCAGGTAGCCCAGCTTCTCGTCCAGCATCCGGCCGGTGAACTTGGGCCACCAGAAGTAGAAGCCGCCGAACATCGCGAACACCACGGTGCCGAACACCACGTAATGGAAGTGAGCGACCACGAAGTAGCTGTCGGACAGGTGGAAGTCCAGCGGCGGGGCGGACAGGATGATTCCGGTCAGTCCGCCGAACAGGAAGGTGACCAAGAAGCCGATCGCCCACACCATCGGCGTCTCGAACGTGATCGACCCGCGCCACATGGTGCCGATCCAGTTGAAGAACTTCACCCCGGTCGGCACCGCGATCAGCATGGTCATGAAGGCGAAGAACGGGAGCGCCACCTGGCCGGTCACGTACATGTGATGCGCCCACACGGCAACCGACAGCGCGGCGATCGCGATGGTCGCGTAGACCAGGGTGCGATAGCCGAAGATCGGCTTGCGGCTGAACACCGGAAGGATCTCAGTGATGATGCCGAAGAACGGCAGCGCGATGATGTAGACCTCGGGGTGGCCGAAGAACCAGAACAGGTGCTCCCAGAGCATCGTTCCGCCGTTCTCGGGCGCGAACACCGGGGCATGAAGCTTCCGATCGGCTCCCAGCGCGAGCAGAGCTGAGGCCAGCGGCGGGAAGGCCATCAGTACCAGCACGCTGGTGATCAGAATGTTCCAGGTGAAGATCGGCATCCGGAACATGGTCATGCCGGGCGCACGCAGGCAGATGATCGTGGTGATGAAGTTGACCGCGCCCAGAATCGTGCCGAAACCGGCCAGGGCCAGTCCGAACACCCACAGGTCGCCGCCCAGGCCGGGCGAGTACACCGAGTTCGACAGCGGCGAATAGGCGAACCACCCGAACGAGGCCGCCCCCTGCGGGGTGAGGAAGCCGGCGCAGACGATCAGGCCGCCGAACAGGTACAGCCAGTACGACAGCATGTTCAGCCGCGGGAACGCGACATCCGGCGCGCCGATCTGCAGCGGCATGATCGCATTGGCGAAACCGGCGAACAGCGGGGTGGCGAACAGCAGCAGCATGATCGTGCCGTGCATGGTGAAGAGCTGGTTGTACTCCTCCTGGGTCCGGACGATCTGGAGTCCGGGAGCGAAGAGTTCCAGCCGGATCAGCAGCGCCATGATGCCGGCGATGATGAAGAATCCGAACGAGCTGATCAGGTACAGATTGCCGATCACCTTGTGATCGGTCGTGGCCAGCCATTTCACCGCGGTGCGGCCCTTGCGAACCGGCACGACGCGGATCGGAACCGCTGTGTCGGGGGTAAACGCTGTTGTCATCAGGAGTTCCCGTTCTCCGCGTCCAGGCGCTGGCCCTCTGGACTCAGTGCGCTGCGGCCCAGCGTGGTGGGCAGTTCACCGACCTGACCTGACCGGCGCAGGTCATTCAGGTGCGCTTCGTATTCAGTCTGCGAGACGACCTTCACATTGAACAGCATGTTGGCGTGGTATTCGCCGCAGAGTTCGGCGCACTTGCCCTTGTACTCACCCTCGACCTGAGGCACCACCTGGAACTGGTTGACGATCCCTGGGATGGTGTCCATCTTCATCAGGAACGCCGGGATCCAGAACGAGTGGATGACGTCGCGAGAGGTCAGCTCGAACTGGACCCGCTTGCCTACCGGCAGCCACAAGGTTGGGCTTCCGGTCTCGGGCTGAGAGTTTCCGGTCTCCTGGGCCTGAGTGCCGGTCTCGTAAGTGTCTTCACCCAGATAGTTGAAGTCCCAGGACCACTGCTTGGCCACTACACCGATTTTCAGATCAGGCTTGATCTTGGTTGAGATCAGCTCAGACTCGTCCCGCGCGGTGTAATAGAAGAGCACAGCGACCATCATCAGCGGGACCGCCGTGTACATGATCTCCAGCGGAATGTGGTAGCGAATCTGTGGCGGAACGCCGACGGTGCCGCGACGGCGCCGGTAGACGATGATCGCCCAGAAGATCAGGCCCCACACCAGGACGCCGACCGCGAGCGCGGCGATCCAGGACCCGTTCCACAGCCGCATGACCCGGGCGGTGTTGTTGGTCACGCCCTTGTCCGAGGGCAACCAGCCGTGCTCGACCTGCCGGGTACAACCCGACAGAGCCAGCATGGCCAGGCCGGTCAGGCTCAGAACGAGGGCGCGGAGCCGGCGACCAGTCACATCGACATGCGCCTTGCGCTGTACTTCGTCGTGCGAACGCACTGGCGGCCTTCCCACGGTCTGGTCCCGGTGCCCCGTTCGATGGAGCAGCGAGTGCTGATGGGCTGAAAAGTACTGCCTGCTCGATGGTGCTTCGGGGTCGATCGTGCCCGTTGCTCTGGCTAGTACGGACGAGCGTAGCGGGTGGATGGGCAGCTGCAGCAGTGAGGGCACACTGTGTCCGTGACCTACCTGGATGCGGCCGTGGCCGCACCCGTACACCCGCTCGCCCGGCAAGCCCTGGACTCGGCACTGGACGAGGGCTGGGCCGATCCGCGGCGGCTGCATCGCCAGGGCCGGCACGCTCGATTGCTGCTGGAGAACGCGCGGGCCGCGATCGCGGCCGAACTGGGTGCCCGGACCGAAGAGGTGATCTTCACCGGCTCGTACGAGAGCGCTGTGCACGCCGCAGTTCTCGGTGTCCGGCAGGCCCGGCGGCGGATCGGTTTCGCCGTGGTCGCATCCGCGATCGAGCACTCCGCGGTGCTGCAGGCCGCCGACTGGTCCGAGCCGGGCGCGGGGCGGGCCGGGCAGCCGCCGGTCGCGGTGCGAATCGGCGTGGATCGAGCCGGCGCCGCCAATGTGGGCGATTTCGCTGAGGCGGTACGCGATCCAGGCGTGGTCCTGGCCTGCCTGCAGGCGGCGAACGCCGAGGTGGGCACCGTCCAGCCGATCTCCGCTGTAGCCGCCCATACCCGAGATGCGGGCGTGCCCCTGCTGATGGATGCGACCGCAGTGGCCGGGCACGCACCGTTGCCGGCCGAGTGGGACATCCTGGTCGCCGATCCGCGATCGTGGGGCGCACCTGCCGGTCTGGGCGTGCTGGTGGGCCGGGCCGGTACCCGGTGGACCGCGCCGGGCCCCCCCGACGACGGCACCGAAGCGGTACCCGGGCTGCCGTCGGTACCGCTGACGCTGGCCGCCGCGGTCGCTCTGCAGCGGGCGAACCAGGATCGGGTCGCCCAGCACACCCGGCGCCGGGCGCTGCTGGCCCGGATCCGGGCTGCGGCCCAGCAGATACCGGACACCGACATCGCCGGGGACCCAGGCGCGGCCCGCGCGCTGCCGCATGTACTCACATTCTCCTGCCTGTACGTCGACGGCGAAGCTGTGATCGGTGAGCTCGACCGGCTCGGCTTCGCGGCCGGGTCCGGCTCGGCCTGCACCGCCTCCACCCTGGAACCCAGTCACGTACTGGCCGCGATGGGCCTACTGACCCACGGCAACATCCGGATCGGACTGCCGATGGACGTCGGCGAGCCCGACGTGGCCCGGTTCTGCGAGGTGCTGCCGGGCGCGATCGCTTCAGTCCGGGCAATGCTCGGAGCCAGCGAGCTGTGACCGGCGAGCCGGAGCCGGACGAGCAACCGGAACTGGCCGGCTACCTCGATCCCATCGATGCCCGCGGCCTGCGTTGCCCGCTGCCGGTGATCCGGCTCGCGGCCCGGGCCAAGGAGTTGCCGTCCGGGACCGAACTGGTGGTCTTGAGCACCGATCCGGCCGCCCGTCCCGATATCGCCGCCTGGTGCCGGATCCGGGGACACGAACTGGTCAGCCAGAAGCCGTTGGGCCAGGACGGCGTGCTCGAGCATCGGATCAGACTCGGCTGAACACCGGCGGCTGCGGCGCCTGCAGTGCCTCGGCCAGGAGCCGCCGGTACTCCTCCCGCGGCACGTCGATCACGCCGAGCGAGGCCAAGTGGCCGGTGCGCCACTGCACGTCGAGCAACCGGCGCCCGTCGCCGTCCCCGCCCAGCATCCGGACCAAGGCGACCAGGGCAGCCTTGGATGCGTCCCGCTCGCGATGAAACATCGACTCGCCCGCGAACAGTCCACCGATACTGACCCCGTACAGCCCGCCTGCCAGCTGCCCGTCCAGCCAGCATTCGACCGAGTGCGCCCAGCCGAGGTCGTACAGCCGCCGATAGGCCTCGGCGATTCGCGGGGTGATCCACCGGCCCGGACGGTGGCTGTCCGCGCAGGCGCTCAGGATGTCGCTGAAGGCGGTGTCCACGGTGATCCCGAAGCGGGTGCACGACCGGCGCAATGAGCGGCTGACCTTCAGCCCATCCAGCGGCAGCACCCCGCGTGGATCGGGCGACCACCAGCCCAGCGGCCCCCGGCCGTGCCGCCCCAGGCCCATCGGGAAGACGGCGGACCGATAGCCGGCCAGCAAGGTGCTCGGCTCCAGGTCAAGAGCGGGAAACCAGATGTTGACCCACTCCAG
>CALMAR010000455.1 GCA_937859855.1 uncultured Kineosporia sp. | reverse complement strand
TTCTCGCCGGGGCCCGGCGGAGCGAACGTCTTACGGGCCGATGCCGGCCGGCGGCCCCCTGCCACGCCCGGCCGGGGACCGCTGCGCGGAACGCTCTCGCCGGATGGCGTTCCGTCCGGGCGCGGGTCGCCCCGGCCCACGTACCGAGGGATCGGCGGTGCGTTGACCGGGTGCACAGCTGGGTGCGGCGGCCCAGCCCGGAGACAGCCCCGGTCATCGACCGGAACTGCATCCTGCATCAGCCGGCATCCGCTCGGCGGCCGAATCGGGCCCCGGGTGTGAAATCAGGGGATATTCCAGTCGAGTGGACGGTCCGCCGGTCAACCTTTGGGCTGATCTGCGGCTCAGCTCTTACAAGGTCAGCAGGACCTTGCCGACGTGTCCGGAACCTTCGACCAGCCGATGGGCGTCCCCCGCTTCAGCCAGTGGCAGCCGGGCCGCGATCACCGGCTTGACCGAGCCCGCATTCAGCAGCGGCCAGACGTACTCGGTGGTACTGCTCACGATCGCCGCCTTCTCCGGCTCCGGGCGCGCCCGCAATGTCGCCGCGATGATCGCGGCCCGTTTGCTCATCAGCAGCCCAAGGTCGAGTTCGGCCTTGCTGCCGCCCTGCATCCCGATCACCACCAGCCGGCCGCCCGGAGCCAGCACCTGCAGGTTGCGGTTCAGATAACTGGCCCCCATGTTGTCCAGGACGACGTCCGCTCCGGGCCGGGCGATCTGCGACCTGAGCTGTTCGGCGAAATCCGCTTCCCGGTAGTTGATCATGATGTCAGCGCCGCAGCTTCTCGGCCGAGCCGGCCGTGACCGCGACCTGAGCGCCGAGCTGAGAGCCGAGTTGGATGGCCATGGTGCCGACCCCGCTCGACCCGCCGTGCACCAGCAGCAGCTCATCCGGCCGCAGCCCGGCGGCCATGAACACGTTGCTCCACACAGTGCTGGTCACCTCGGGCAGGGCTGCGGCGTCCACCAGGTCCACCGGGCCTGGTCGGGGAAACACCTGACCGGCAGGCACCGCGACCCGCTCGGCGTATCCGCCGCCCGAGAGCAGAGCGCACACCTCCTCCCCTGTGGCCCACTGATCGACCTCGGCACCTACCGCGCTGATCACGCCGCTGCATTCCAGCCCCGGCCAGTCCGGGGCGCCCGGCGGAGGTGGGTAGAAGCCCTGCCGCTGGAGCAGATCGGCCCGGTTCACCGCGGTGGCCGCGACCTCGATCACCACATCCCCCGGGCCGCAGGCCGGGTCCGGCACCTCGGCCCATCGCAGTACCTGCGGGCCACCGAACGTGCTGATCGTCATGGCCTTCATGCCCAGCAACCTATGGGCCGGCCACGCAGGCCATGGCCCGCTGGTCAGTGGTCACGGCGCTGGGCCGGACGCCGCCCGTCACCCACCTGGCGGCCGGCGCCGGGCCGGTGGGTGGCCCGGGCGGGTGAAGACCGCGGGGCTCAAGGGAGCAGAACGGGCACCGGCGTGAATTCCGCGCGCGAGGGCGCCGACAGATCCATCAGCAGTGCGGCCGTGGCGCGCGCCCGAGGCTCCAGACGCCGTTGTCCGTGTCATCCGTCTCTGTGTCGTTGCCGGCGAGTGAAGGGTCCAGATGCTGCGCAATCTCGGTATCAGGTGGCAGATCCTCGCGGTCCTCGCCCTGCCGTTGCTGGTACTGGTGGCGCTCGGCGGCCAGATCACCTACCAAGCCGTTCAGGACATGGATGAGGCCCAGGTGTCGCTGGACCTGTCGGGCAGTGCGTCCTCGGTCAGCGAACTGGTTCGCGGGCTGGGCAACGAGCGCCAGCTCACGGTCAGCGCCCTGGCCGGTGATGCGGGTGCGGCCAGCCAGTTGAAGCCGGTGCGCTCGGCCAACGACGTGCGGATCTTCCGGATCCGGTCCGGTATCCAGGGTTCCGGACTACCCGCGGCCTATCGCGAGCTGCTGGTCTCGTCATCGGCCGGACACGCCCAGCTGGACACGCTGCGCCGCTCGGTGGACCAGCACGGCGTCGGTGTCGATGCCGCGGCCAGTGCATACACCCAGATCATCGACGCGGACGTGAGCCTGCCCGCGCAGATCGCCGCCCGGCTCAAGGACCGTGACACAGCGGCAGAGTTCGCCCGCTTCGGCATCCTCGGTGCCGCCATCGAGGCGCAGAGTCAGGAACAGCTGACTGGTCTTTGGGTGGCCCGCAGGGGCCGCGCGACCCTGGCCCAGCAACGCGACCTGGCTGCTCAGCAGGCGATCCAGCGTGATCTGTTTGCCAGCTTCCTGCGCTCGGCCCCGGTCAACGAGAAGACCGCTCTGAACAGCGCTTTGGCGCAGCGGACGCCGGGGCACGACGATGTGGAAACGCTGCGAGCCGGAATGCTGACCGCTGGCACCAATCCACTGGTGCTGCCAGCACCGGAATGGCTGGTGGTCACTCAGGCCCGGATCAGTGCCCTGACCCAGGCCCTGAATTCCGTGGCCAGTGATGGGGTCGCGCAGAGCAAGCGCCAGCTGGCGGCGGCCCGGCTGCGGGCCGAAGTGACCGGCGGCGGAGCTCTGGTCGTGGTCCTGATCGTGCTCCTGAGCGGCATGCTGATGGCCCGGCGGATCTCTCAGCCGATGCGCCGGCTGACCACGGCTGCGACCGAGATCCGAGACCAGCTGCCTCGTCTGGTCGAGCGGATGCATGAGGGCCCGGATGCCCAGGTCGACCTGCCCGAAGTTCCGATCCGCGGCCCACGCAGCGAAGTGGGCCGCCTGGCCGCTGCTTTCGCGGATGTCAACCAGGTCGCGATCCAGGTGGCCCGGGAGCAGGCTCGGCTGCGGACCGCGGTCAGCGACATGTTCGTCAACGTCGCCCGCCGCAACCAGGTGCTGCTAGCTCGTCAGCTGTCCTTCATCGATCAGCTCGAACGCAACGAAGCCAATCCGGATTCACTCGACGATCTGTTCAGGCTCGATCACCTGGCCACCAGGATGCGCCGCAATGCCGAGTCGCTGCTGGTCTTGGCGGGCATCGAATCCGGCCGGCGGCTCCGCGAACCGATGTTGCTGTCCGACGTGATCCGGACCGCGACCAGCGAGATCGAGCACTACGAGCGGGTTTCGCTGACTCTGGAGGCCGATCCGCGGATCTATCCGCACCTGGCCCTGCCGGTCGCGCATCTGCTGGCCGAACTGCTCGAGAACGCCACCAACTTCTCCGACCCGGCCAGCCCAGTCGCGGTGACCGCGACCGTGACTATCGAAGGGGTACGGGTCACTGTGGCCGACCAGGGCCTTGGCATTCCCGGCGACGAACTCGACGAGTACAACCACAAGATCGAAAATCCGCCTGCCGCAGATGCTCTCGGCTCGCAGCGGCTGGGATTCTTCGTGGTCGCCCGGCTGGCCGAGCGGCTGGGGGCTGGGGTGATCCTGACCTCTGGGCGGGCCGGAGGCACCGCGGTGCTGATCGACCTGCCCGAAGCGTTGTTCGTGCCCCGGGCCAGCGATGACAACGGCTCGGTCGCCCGGCTGGTCGAGTTCGCTTCCGACGCCCATACAGGACCAGGCCAGGACGACTCAGCCATCGCGCTGGCGATGCCGGAGCTGGACGGCGCCGATCTGAACGGGTTGATCTCGCTGCGAGAATCCGATCTCGGCGAGATCGACTTCGCCGAGCCGGAGCCGGAGCCGGAAACCCTCGACCAGATAGCGGTCAACGGTTATCAGCCCGAGGC
>CALMAR010000454.1:1453-9774 GCA_937859855.1 uncultured Kineosporia sp. | reverse complement strand
CCTTCACCGCCGTACTCGGCGTGCTCGTCGTGCTCGGCCTGCCGCTGCTGGTGCCGCTCCTGCACCTGTCCGCCCTGCGCTACGGCGTGCTGGCGGGACTGACCGTCTACGCCGTGCCCCAGGTGCTCGCCGCCACCGCGCCGGTCGCCCCCCCCCGGCAGCGCGCCCGCCGCCGGGCCCCCCAAGGCCGGACGGCGGCCCAGCATCCGAGTCGACCGCCCGAACGGCACGCACGACACGGACCAGGCGGCGCCTCTGTGCCAGTCGTGCTTGGACGATGCCGACCACGACGGAACCTGCTCACCCGTCGCCAGCGGGCCACGGCCTGGTTCCTGGTGCACCTCGACGTGGACATCGACCCGGCCGACCGCGAGGGCCGCTGGCGCGACAACAACGAGCCCGACGTGCCGCTCGCCGAGGACGTCGCCGACGAACTTCGGGAGCACCTCGCCTACCAGACACCGGAACCGGGAGACCTCGTGCAGGAGATCCACTTGATCACTGCGACTCTCGCGGCGAAGATCACGACGCTTCGAGCGGTGCTCGATCGCGTCCGGTGACAAGCCGAGCAAGCGGGAATGGGGATCCGAAGGCCGTGCCAGCGGACTCGCCGGCGGACTCGTCAGGGCGCTGAACAACCGCCGTCCGACCGAACCCGCAGGCCGTCGATCACCATGTCGAGGTATCGCCCGTACGTACCCGGTGTGACGCGATCGGTACGGTAGACCAACTCGGACACCATGATGATGAGCATCACAAGGTCCTCAGCGACGACGTCCGGGCGCAGCACCCCCTCGGCGCGCGCCGCCTGCAGCAGTTCGTCCAAGCGCGGCATCAGGCGCTCCTCCTCGTGCTGCACCGTGTCTCGACCCTGCGACGTGCCGAACGAGAGGTCCCGGAGTCCTCGATTCGCGACCGCCATCGCAGCGGACTCGCGGAGCACATGCGTCAGGCCGTCCCACGGTGAGTCCGTCTGCAGTCCGACGTCCACCAGCGCCAGCAACGCCTCGAACTCAGCGTGCAGTGCGACCTCGATCAGCTGCTCCTTATCGGGGAAGTGGCGGTAGACCGTACCGACGCCGACCCCCGCGTGGGCCGCGATCTCGTTCAGCCCTGCCGAGAGTCCACGGGCGGCGAACACGTCGTGGGCCGCCGCAACCAGGCGGCCGTGCATGCGCCGCACGTCACGCCGAAGCCGGGGCGTCGGCGGTCCCTCGTCCCCTGCCGTCTCAGCGGCCGCGCTCGGCGTCGTCTCCATCTCGCAAGGCTAACCGGGCGGCGAGTCCGCCTCGGGAAGCCGAACGGATTGACCTTATCCGTTCGATCTCGTACGGTTCAAGCACAGCGGATAGGTGCTATCCGTTCGTGAGGCACGATCCCCCCGTGCGGTCGGGCCCAGGACCAGCAGTAGGAGGCGTCATGTCAACCACCCAAGCCGACGTTCAAGACCGGCACTACAACCCGCCCTCGGCGCGGTTTCGCCGGTTCACCCTGGACGACGAGCTGCTCAGCTTTCGCACGATTGCGCTCCTACCCCCGATCATTTTCGTACCGACCATCGCCGGCGAATTTGCCTTGTCCGACACGACGGTCGGCCCGATCTTCGGGATCTTCTTCCACCTCGCCGCCCTCTTTTTCGTGAGCCGGGTACCCGCGCCACAGTGGGCCAAAGCCGCCGGCTATGGATGGCTAGCCGTCGACGTCACCGTGGGCGTCATGGACATCAACGGGGTGTCCGATCACATCTACATGCCGATGCGTCTGGGCGGCCACGTACTCGCTGCCACCTGGATCATCGCTGTCTCACTGCTCTCGCGACCGATCGCGTTCCGCCTCGTGGGTCTGATCACCGCCGGACTTCTCGCCGTGTACAGCTTCTTCGCCACAGACCTTCCCGTCAGCTTCTTGCTCATCCCCAGCGTGGGTACCGTTGTGTGGTTCTTAATCGCCGCCACGCGGCACGAGCCTGATCCGCTCGGCGGCGTTCGCCGACAGAGCCCCTCGTCAGACCGGCACCGCTGACCGCCGAGCAGCCGATTTATTAGCGCCGTCGCACGCATCAGCTGCCCTGCCCGCACGAGATCAGGAAGCTCATCTGCACCACGGATGAAGTCCGTGGTGCAGATGAGTCACCACACAGGTCTGCACGACCGTTCGGGCCACGCGTTGCCCACCGGGTACGCCAGTCCCTAGAGACCGCCGCAGACCAGGGATCAGGACGTCCTCGACGCCACGGGTCTTGACTTCGCCCGGCCAGGGCTCCTAATCGAATGGAAGCGACGAAAGCGGCAACTGGTGAGGCTACGTCGCAGTGGTCGGTGGAACGGCAGACGAACCCACACTGTCAGCTGTCTGGATCGAGGCGAAGTTCCTGCGGCTGGCTAGCGAAGTCACTGCGATGTGACACCAATCGGGCAGTCCGCCTACGAACTGGACGAGAGCATCAACGGCCTCTACAGGGCCGAGCTGAGTAAGCCCAAGGGACCGTGGCAAGGCGTCGACGAGGTCGAACACGCCACCGCTGAGTACGTCGACTGGTTCAATCACCGCCGCCACTACGAGTACTGCGGCGACGGCGGTTGTGGTACGTCCGCACCGCCCGCTTCCGAAACTCCTGGTCGTACTTCCTCGGTGCCGATATGAGGTCCAGTCTCCCTTGCCGAATCAGCACCCTCCGGGAGAGTCAGGACGGTTCAGTCAGGACGGCTCATATCTCAGATGCCACGGGTCTCGCCCACCCCAACTGGTCAAACCTCGTCAGCTGAGTTGAAGGCGCCGACGCGCCTCTGCATAGATGTCTGACGGTAGCGCGCCACGTTCGGCAATCGCCGCATTGTTTCTCAGGTGTTCGCGGGTGCTCGTGCCTACCAGGGCACATGACACCTGCGGATGGCTGATCGTGAATCGCAGCACGAACTCGTGGCGGGTCATTCCTTGCTCGAGCAGCTCATCGAGTTTGGCCGCCACCCAACGATCCTGTGGCGCCGGTCCCGAAGAGTTGATGGGGACGGTTCCCCAATTCTTCTCCTCTGTCGTCGTACCTCTTGCCGTGCTTCCCCTGACCAGCACGCCCGCTCCCTGAACGCCTGCGCGTGTGATGAGTTCGTCATGCTCGGGCTGAAGAACGGAGTAGGGAATCTGGAATACATCAAAGACACCCATATCGATTTGATTGAGCAGGTTCGGCATTGCCCCCGAAACGCCGATAAATCGCACCTTGCTTTCGTTTCGCAATCGAAGAAGCTCGTCGACCGTGCCGGCCGCCTCCATCAAGTCCCGGGCTGGCGAAACGTGCACCTGGACCAGATCGAGGTGGTCGGTTTTCAACCGCTTGAGGCTCTGCTCTACCCCGGCTCGAATGTTTGCCGGGCCGTAGTCATGCGTTTCCGGCGTTGGCATAGTGTTCGGCGGCATCGAAAGAGGACAACCACACTTCGAGGCAAGAAAGTATTCGTCTCGTCGAGAACTTAGGTGGCGTCCTATGATTTCCTCGGCCGGGCCGTAGTCGATGGAGGTGTCGATGAGGGAGAGACCCAGGTCCAGAGCCTCGTTGAGAAGTCTGCCCGCAGCCCTGTCTTCGATACTTGGCCCCGCCAGCTGGTCTGGGCCCCGAAGTTCCATAGTCCCGTATCCGAGGATGGGGATGTCGACTCCGGTCTGGCCCAGACTGCGACTGAGCAATGACATGCGACTGCTCTCCCTGATGTGCGTTTGCGTATACCAGACTCTGGCTGGTGCTGGTGCCGGAGCTCGTGGATTCTGTCTTACGTGCAGGCATTCGGGGAATACTCTTGCCGCCTGCGGATCTACGTACTGGTTCTGCGTGGCTCAGGCTGTCCGGCGCTGCAAGGAACCGAAGACGTCGCCTGGGTCGTAGCGTCGCTTGATCTCACGAAGTCTCGTCAGCGCCGGGCCGAAAGTGCTGAGTCCGCTTGCGCCTTCCTTCTCTGCGGGGTCGTCGCCGTCGAAGTTTAGTGGTGTGACCGGCAGGCTGTGCGATGCCATGGCCCGGATGAACGTTCGGGCCCATCGCAACGCGTCGACTTCCTGTTCGGGGGTTGTCCACCGGGCGATCACATTGAGGACGTAGTCGGCTGATCGTCCCTGCACCGCAGTCACCGAGCTGCTTTGCTGGCTAACGGCGAGTCCCATCTGCTGGAAGTAGGCCAAGACCTCAACTCCGCGTGGCGCATTTCCGGCTTGCTGAACGAAAGTAAGCAGGGCGTCGTCTGTGAGTTTCTTGAGAAAAGACCCCTTCGAGTAGGCGCGAACACCATGCCTGTTCTCCTCGTCGAAAACCGACTGCAGCGCCGTATAGTCCCACAACCTCGACTCAACGGATGCGGGACCGATTTCCATCAACGGCGCAACCCAGTTGCCGTCTGCGTCGGCTGGGTCGAGGGAGACCGCCCAGATGAGAAAGGCGCCCTCTCGTCGGAGCTGATCTGGCACGTCCGGCTTCACGACGAAGGCCATCCAAAAACTTCGTTCCTCCGAAGCTTCCGCGGCCAGGTCCCGGGCTACGCGAAACGCTGCTGGACCGTCCGCGGCAGCGAACGCGAACTGCGAGACCGCCACTTGAGGACCGATGGAGTGCAACTCGTACTGGAACCTTGTAGCGACAGCGAAGCGTCCTCCTCCTCCGCGCAATGCCCAGAACAGGTCGGGGTGAGACGTTTCGCTGGCGACGATCTCGGTTCCGTCAGCCAACACTGCTTCGATCGAGAGCACGCTGTCACAAGCAAGACCGAATTTGCGCATGGCCCACCCCATGCCACCGCCAAGTGTCAGTCCTGCAATACCGGTGTGACTGATGGTTCCGAGAGTCGTGCCGAGCCCGTGTGCTTGCGTGGCGGCATCAAGTTCCCCGCCGAGCACGCCTGGTTCGGCGAAAGCAACGCGGTTGTCGGCGTCGACATCGATGCGCTTCATCTGGGACAGGTCGACGACCAGTCCGTCATCGCAGGTTGAAAGCCCCGCGATGCTGTGGCCACCGCCGCGAACCGCAACGGCGATGCCATGCTCGCGAGCGAAGGCAAGGGCTTCGGCTACATCGGAGCGGCTCAGACAGCGGACGATCAGCCTGGGGTATCTGTCGATGGCCCCATTCCAAACCCTTCTGGCATCGTCATACGCCGCGTCTTCACTGGTCAGGACGGAACCCTCGATGCGCTTGGAAAGAGCAAGAACAGCCTGACGATTCATCGAAGCACGTCTTTCTCATCGAGCCCTGCGACTTGTTGCCGCCGGTCGGCCGACTCGACCGAGGGTTTGCAACCTACCTACCATCGTAGGTAGTGTCCAGCCTCATCGCTGGGCCCACGCATCGGCTGAACCAGGCGCACCACCCCTGGGCCGAGCCGGCCTGGATGTCGCTCATCGGGGATGCGAGAAGGAGCCCTGACCTGCCTTCGCGCCGAGTCGCGCCGCCTCCACCATGCGAGTGAGCAGCGGTGGTGGCGCGTGAGCTGCTCCTTGAATTCTCGGTACAGCGACTCGGCCACTGCCTTGGCGGTGTCGAGTCCGGCGAGAGATGTCCTGCGCTGATGCGAACCATCCTGACCGCGACCAATTCCGTTGCCAGTCCGGTATCTACTACGGTAGTACCTACCATGGTAGGTATCGAAAGCCCGGATGCGAGAGGCGAAGACCTTGCCGGTGTTGCCTGAGCCCAACCACAAGACGTCGACGGCCCGGCCGGTCGCCGTAGGAAAGCTTGAGATCGCGGGGGCGTTGCACACCTTCGTTCGCGACGAGGCGCTGCCTGGATCGGGCATCGACGAAGTTACATTCTGGAGCGGTGTCGAGCAGCTGCTGGCCGATTTCACCCCCCGGAACCGCGAGCTGCTGGCCCGCCGCGGCGAGCTGCAGCAGGCGCTCGACCAGTGGCATACCGAACACCCCGGACTGGTTCGCGACCAGGAGGATTACCTGGCCGTGCTGCGCGGCCTGGGCTACCTGGTTGACGAGCCGGACGACTTCACCATCGAGACCGAGAATGTCGACGACGAAGTCGCGCTGCAGGCCGGGCCGCAGCTCGTCGTGCCTGTGCTCAATGCGCGGTTCGCGACCAACGCCGCCAACGCCCGCTGGGGCTCGCTGTACGACGCGCTGTACGGTACCGACGCTCTCCCCGAGGACGACGGCCAGGAGCGCGGCTTGTCGTACAACCCGGCGCGCGGCACCACCGTAATCAAGACCGCGCGCGCCTTCCTCGACGACCACTTCCCGCTGCAGGATTGCAGCCACCTCGACGCGACCGGCTACTCCACCGAGGGAGGCCGGCTTACGGTGAAACTGGGCGACCGCGAGGCCGGGCTGCGCGACCCGCAGCAGTACGTTGGTCATCGCGGCGATCCGGCCGACCCTGAGTGCGTGCTGTTGGTCCACCACGGCCTGCACGTGGAGATCCAAGTCGATCGGTCCGATTCGATCGGAAAGGACGACGCGGCCGGAGTCAAGGACCTGCTCGTCGAGGCCGCAATCTCCACGATCATGGACCTCGAGGACTCCATCGCCGCGGTGGACGCCGAAGACAAGACCGCGGCGTACCGCAACTGGCTGCAGCTCAACCAGGGCACCCTCACTGCCAAGGTGACCAAGGGCAACGACACCTTCACCCGGGAGCTCGAGGAGGACCGGAAGTACGACGGCCCCAACGGCCAGATCGTGCTGCCCGGCCGGTCGCTGCTGTTCGTCCGCCAAGTCGGCCACCTGATGACCACCGACGCCATCACCGTCGACGGCCCTGATGGTCGGGAGGAGGTGCCCGAGGGGATCCTCGACGCCGTGCTCACGGCGCTCTGCTCGTTGGTCGACATCCAGGGCCGCGGTCGACTGGCCAACTCCCGCACGGGGTCGATGTACGCCGTGAAGCCAAAGATGCACGGCCCCGACGAGGTGCGGTTCACCGACGACCTGTTCGCCGCTGTCGAGGACCTGCTGGGGATGGACCGAGGCACCATCAAGCTCGGCATCATGGACGAGGAGCGGCGTACCTCGGCCAACCTCAAGGCCTGCATCCACGCAGCCCGCGGTCGGGTCGCCTTCATTAACACCGGCTTCCTCGATCGCACCGGCGACGAACTGCACACCTCAATGCTCGGCGGGCCGATGATCCGCAAAGGCGACATGAGGTCGACGTCCTGGATCAGGGCCTACGAGGACCAGAACGTCGACGTCGGGCTGGCCTGTGGGCTGCAGGGCAGGGCCCAGATCGGCAAGGGGATGTGGGCGATGCCGGACGAAATGGCAGCGATGATCAAGGAGAAGATCGGCCACCCCCAGGCCGGAGCCTCCTGCGCCTGGGTGCCGTCGCCAACGGCCGCGACGCTGCACGCGCTGCACTACCACGTGGTCGATGTGGCGGCCCGCCAGCGGGAGCTGTCCGGCGGCCACCGCACGAAGATCGAGCAGCTGCTGACCGTCCCGTTCGCCGACCCGACCCAACCGTCAGGGCAGTGGTCCGATGAGGACCGGACCGCGGAGATCGAGAACAACCTGCAGGGGATCCTGGGCTACGTGAAGCGCTGGGTCGACGACGGCATCGGCTGTTCCAAGGTCCCCGACAGGCACGGCACGGCCATGATGGAAGACCGCGCCACGTGCCGGATCTCCAGCCAGCACGTGGCGAACTGGTTGCACCACGGCGTGGTGAGCGTCGCAGAGGTCGAGGCGGCGTTTCACCGGATGGCGGACGTGGTCGACGAGCAGAACGCTGGCTCGATTGATGCGGGGAGCTACCAGCCGATGGGCCCGTTGTACGGCGGCGAGGCGTTCCGCGCGGCGCACGACCTGGTCTTCGAGGGGCTCGGGCAGCCCTCGGGATACACCGAACCAATCCTTCACCGGCACCGCAGGGCTCTGAAGTGGGCCCCGAAGGGAGACCCGTCGTGACCCTGTCCCTGTCACTGGCCCGGACGATCATCGCGGGTACCCTGGCCTCCGGCGGCAACGCCTCGTTCAAGCCGCTCACCGTCGTCGTCCTCGACGCGGGTGGCCACGTCATCGCCGCCGAGCGCGAGGACGGTTCGTCGAACAAGCGGTTCGAGGTCGCCTACGGCAAGGCGTACGGCGCCATCTCGATGGGGATGGGCTCGCGGGCGCTCATGCAGCGAGCCGAGCAGCAGCCGTACTTCGTCGCCGCCGTCACCTATTCGGTCGGCGCGCTGGTGCCGGTCCCGGGCGGCGTGCTGGTCAAGGCGGCCGATGGCACCCTTCTCGGCGCGGTTGGCGTTTCCGGCGACACCAGCGACCACGACGAAGAGGCCGCGCTGGCCGGCGTCGAATCGGCAGGGCTGGTCGGTCAGAGCGAATGACGC
>CALMAR010000454.1:0-1353 GCA_937859855.1 uncultured Kineosporia sp. | reverse complement strand
ACCACCCTCGTCAGGACGAGAAGATGACCCCTGGGTTCAGGATGCCCTGTGGGTCGAGGGCGTCCTTGATCTTCTGGTTGAGCGCGAGCGCGTCCGGCCCGAGGTAGTCGGCCAGCCAGGGCCGCTTGAGCCGGCCGACGCCGTGCTCGCCGGTGATGGTGCCGCCCAAGGACAAGGCCAGCTCCATCACCTCGCCGTACGCCGTCTGGGCGCGGCCCGCCATTTCAGTGTTGGCCGGGTCGAAGACGATGAGCGGGTGGGTATTGCCGTCACCGGCGTGGGCGATGACGGCGATGGTGACCTCGCGCCGGGCCGAGATGGCCGCGATGCCGTCGACCAGCGCGCCGAGCTGCGGAAGCGGGACACCGACGTCCTCGAGCAGGAGGCTGCCGGTGCGCTCGACCGCCGGGATCGCGTTGCGGCGGGCAACCACGAACGCCTCGCCTTCGTCGGGGTCATCGGTGAAGAAGCACTCGGTGGCGTGGTTCTCCTCGCACAGCGACGCGATCAGCTCACACTCGGCGGCAGCGTGGCCGACCGGCTCGTCGGACTGGATGACCAGCATCGCGGCCGCGCTCCGGTCGAGGCCCATCCTCGTCATGTCCTCGACGGCGTTGATGGTTGGGCCGTCCATGAACTCCAGCATCGACGGCCGCATCCGGCGGGTGATGGCGAGCACTGTGTCGGTGGCGTCGTCGAGGGTGGCGAAGGTGGCCACAAGGGTGGCCGGCGCCCGCTGGCGCGGGATCAGCCGCAGCACGATCTCGGTGACGATCCCGAGCGTCCCCTCGGAACCGACGAACAACTTGGTCAGCGACAGCCCGGCGACGTCCTTGATCCGCGGGCCGCCCAGTTTCACGGCCGTGCCGTCAGCCAGGACGACGGTGAGGCCGAGGACGTAGTCCGTAGTGACGCCGTACTTCACGCAGCACAGGCCGCCCGCGTTGGTGGCTATGTTGCCGCCGATCGAGCAGATCTCGTACGACGAGGGGTCGGGCGGGTACCACAGGTCGTGCTCGGCCGCCGCCGTCTTCACCTGGGCGTTCATCAGTCCCGGCTGGACGACCGCGGTCCGGGTCACCGGGTCGACGTCGATGGCGGTCATCCGCTCGGTGGAGACGATCAGGCAGCCGTCCACCGCGGACGCCCCGCCAGAGAGCCCCGAGCCGGCACCGCGGGGCACGACCGGAACCCCGTGCGCGGCCGCGAACCGCATCGCGGCTTGCACGTCCTCGGTCGACTTGGGACGCACGACCGCGAGCGGCGCGCCCGCGTCGGGATCGTTCGCGCGGTCCCGACGGTACTTGTCCATCCGAGCAGCATCGGTGAGGACACAGTCGTCTCCGATCGCGG
>CALMAR010000453.1 GCA_937859855.1 uncultured Kineosporia sp. | reverse complement strand
TCGCCCGCCTTCGCGGTGGACAAGCAGCCGGACGGGTCGGTCACCGTCACGATCAAGCGCGCCGAGGACGCGGCCGGGCTGCAGAAGGCTCTGCGGGCTCAGGACGTGCGCGCCTACGTCGACTATGTTCCGGACGGAAAGACCTGCGCGCCAGATCGTTTCACTCCGGCGAGGGGACGCGGCCAGAGCCGGGTCTCGGCCCGGCAGCACAACAACTCCTCGTTCACCTTCTCGATCGCAGCGACCCAGCTCAAGGCAGGCAAGGCCGTGGTGATCGAGGACGGCGCCGGGGGCGACGTGGCCAAGATGAAGATCACCTTCGCGGAGGGCTCGGTCGGGCCGTGCCGGCTGGTGGACGCCAGCGGCGCCCCTGAACCAGGCGGTCCCGGCGATCCCGCCGGCCCTGGTGGTTCTCTGCGCACGGACACCTTGCCGCCGGGTCAGGACTCCCAGAGCCTCCAGTCCCGGTAGTCGAAGCCGGGCGCAACCAGGTTCGCCACCAGTACCGGCTCGTCCGCAGCCGGGCGGGCGGTCTGCCAGAACCGGGCTGGCACCACCAGCTGCGGGGTCTGGCCGGCCGCCCCGTCCGTGCCCAGCACCGTCTGCGTCACCTCGCCCGGCCCGTCCGGGGAGTCTCCGCCCAGGCCCAGCATCAGCGGACCACCGCGCTGATGGATCCACAGTTCGTCGCCGCGGACGACGTGCCAGGCCGAGACCTGCCCCGGCAGCAGCAGGAACAGGATCGAGCTGGCCAGGGCCCGCTCGCCGTCGTACTCCGGCGGCAGCGCGCTGGCCATCAGGGTGAGCGGCGACCGCCAGGTCTCGGCGTAGAAGCCGCCCTCGGGATGGGGTTGCAGGCCCCAGCCGCGGGCCCAGCTGGGCAGCACGTGCTCGCTCATGAGCCACCAGCCTAGGGATCGGCATCGGGGACCGGCGTGGGACCATGAACCACGTGACTCAAGCCCCGTTCGCTGACGCGCCGCTGGGCCCGCTGGACGGCCGCTACCGGGCCAGCGTGGCGCCGCTGGCTGCCCACCTGTCCGAGGCCGCCCTCAATCAGCGCCGGCTACTGGTCGAGGTCGAGTGGCTGATCTGGCTCACCAGCGCGCAGGCGGTGCCGGGCCTGCGCGAGCTGACCCTGGCCGAGGTCGAGCAGTTGCGCGCGATCGCGGCCGGATTCGGGTCTGAGTCGGTGGCCGAGCTGGCCGGGATCGAGCGGGTCACCCGGCACGACGTGAAGGCCGTCGAGTACTACCTGAAGCAGCAGATGCGTGGCACCAGCTTGGCCGGCCTGACTGAGGTTGTGCATCTGTTCTGCACCAGCGAGGACATCAACAACCTCTCCTACGCCCTGATGATCCGGGACGCCGTGCAGCAGGTATGGCTCCGGGCCGCTCGGGCCGTCACCGAACAGGTGGCCGAAATAGCTGGCGAGTCAAGGGATTTGGCCATGCTGGCCCGCACCCACGGCCAGCCCGCCACTCCGAGCACGCTGGGCAAGGAGCTGGCTGTGCTGGCCCATCGGCTGGACCGGCAGCTGCGCCGGATCGAAGGGGCCGAATACCTCGGCAAGTTCAACGGCGCCACCGGAACCTACGGCGCCCACCTGGCGGGAGCTCCGGACGCCGACTGGGCCGCCATCTCCCGCGGCTTCGTGGAAAGCCTTGGCCTGACCTGGAACCCGCTCACCACTCAGATCGAGTCGCACGACTGGCAGGCCGAGCTGTACGCCGACCTGGCCCGGTTCAACCGGGTCCTGCACAACCTGTGCACCGACGTCTGGACCTACATCTCACTGGGATACTTCGTCCAGGTGCGCGGGCAGGGCAGCGTCGGCTCCAGCACGATGCCGCACAAGGTGAACCCGATCCGGTTCGAGAACGCCGAGGCCAACCTCGAGGTCAGCTGCGCACTGCTGGACGTGCTCGGGTCCACCCTGGTGACTTCCCGGCTGCAGCGCGACCTGAGCGACTCGTCGATGCAGCGCAACATCGGGACGGCCTTCGGGCATTCGCTGGTGGCGATCGAGAACGTGAGCCAGGGGCTGGCCGGGCTGGACGCCGACCCGGCCGCGCTGGCCCGGGATCTCGACGGCGCCTGGGAGGTGCTCGGCGAAGCGGTGCAGACGGTGATGCGGGTGCACGGACTGCCCGAGCCGTATGAGCGGCTCAAGGAACTGACCCGGGGGCGCAAGGTGGATGCCGCCGCGATGCGCGAATTCGTGGCCGGATTGGGACTGCCGGACGAGGCGGCCAAGCGCCTGGCCGAGCTGACCCCAGCCACCTACACCGGCCTGGCCTCCGACCTGGTCGATTATCTGCAGGCCCCAGAGGTTCGGCCCCAGGTCACTCGGCCGGCTGACGGCGTAGGTAGCGGCCGAAATGGGGCACCGTGAAGGCGATCCGGCCCCGCTCGCCGCTGTAGATCAGGCCCTTCTTGATCAGGCCGTCCCGGGCCGGCGACAACGACTGCGGCCGGCGATCCAGCCGGGTGGCTACCGCCGCGGTCGGGATGTCGGCGCCCGAGTCCTGATCGAGGTCGGCCATGGCCCGCAGGTATTCGCGCTCGGCCGGTGTGGCCCGGTCGTAGCGAGACCCGAAGAAGCCCACCGCCAGCTCACTCTCGGCCTCGGGCGCGGCCACCGCCACATCCTCAGCCGAGATCGGCGAGCGCGGTGCGACGTCCCAGGTCACCTTGCCGTAGGCCTGGACGAAGTAGGGGTGCCCCGCGGTGGCTTCGTACAGGGCCGCCAGCGCTTCGTCGGTGTAGTCGGCGTCCTCATCCAGAGCTGGTGCGCGCAGAGCCTTCTCGGCCGCGACCGGATCCAGGCGGTCGATCCGCAGGTATCTGAACAGCCGCTCCGAGTAGGACTTGCTGGCCGACAGTACGGCCGGCAGATGGGGCAGCCCGGCGCCCACGATCACCAGCGGCAGACCCTGCTGGCCGATCTCGTGGCAGGCCGCGCAGAGCGCGGAAACGTCGTCCGGCCCGATGTCCTGCATCTCGTCCATGAAGATCGCCACCCCCCGTCCCGCGTCACCCGCGAGCCCGGCGACGTCGGTGAGCAGCTCCACCAGATCGATCTCGATGTCACCCGAATCGGCCCGGCCCGGCACGGCCGGCACCTCGATGCCCGGCTGCCAGCGGTCGCGCAACGCCGTCCGGCCGCCCGCCCCCCGGCCGGTTGTGGACGGGCCACCGTCCTTGAGCGCGAATGACTTGAGCACTCCGAGCACGTGATCGGCCTCGGCCCGGTTCGGGGGCGACGGCTCCCGCAGAGCCAGGTGCAGGGACGCGGACAGCGGCCGGCGCAGCGGCGTGTCTGGCCGGGCCTCGAGCTTGCCGGTCCCCCAGGACCGGCGGACGGCGGCCGAGCGGAGTGCGTTCAGCAGCACGGTCTTGCCGACCCCGCGCAGCCCGGTCAGGACCAGCGAGCGCTCCGGGCGGCCGCGCCCGATCCGCTCCAGCACCACCTCGAAACCGTCCAGCTCGGCGTCGCGTCCGGCCAGTTCGGGCGGGCGCTGACCCGCCCCGGGAGCGTAAGGATTGCGCACTGGATCCACGATCGGCCACGGTATCGAGGCGAGTATTCAGTTTTCTAGCAGCCACGCTAGACAGACAGAGAATCCACCAGCCGGGCAACGAAATACCGGGTACGGAAGGCCGCCGGAGCCTGTTCGTGTCCCGGAACATGGGCTCCCGCGCTCGACGCACCCCCAGACGGTCACCCCTCGGATGCGGGCCAACGTCACCGATTGACCAGTCTCAGACCTTCTAGGGTTGGTCATAGATATTGATATAGAGACCGATCAGAACCGTTCGGTGGTGCCGTCCCAGGCCATCGCCTGCTCGATGTCCTGAGTGGTCAGCTCGGGGTAGTCGGCGATGATCTCGGCCGGGGTGAACCCGTTGATCACCATCACCGCGACCATCGCCACCGAGATCCGGGTTCCGGCGATATGCGGCTCGCCGCCCAGGACGCCGGGCGACGACTCGATCCGATCGAAGACGGGCATCGGCGGACTCTAAAGCAAGCTAGAGCAGGCCCAGCAGCCAGCCCGGCCCGGCCGCCACCGCACCGCCCGGCAGCCGGGCCCGCAGCTCACGATCGGCGGTGACCACGATCGGCAGGTGATCACCGCCGAGCAGCCCCTGCGCCGCCGCGACGATCGAGCTGTCGCCATCGGCTGAAGCGGCCATCACCTCCATGCCGGCCGCGGCCGCTCCGTCCGGAATCTGCGCGGCCCGGGCCGGGCCCTCGACCACCGCGATCAGCCGGTGAACCACGACCGGCCCAGTACTGGGGATGTCCACCTCCTGGCCGATCAGCTTGACCAGCTGGGCCAGCAGCCGGGTGGCGGCACCGGGCCGGTCACGCCACCAGCCGTCCGGGCGGGAGCCCATCACGTTGGCCACGTCGATCACCAGTACGTTGGCCACCCCCGGATAATGCCCTAACCGGCACACAGGGCGCGGGCGGTCCGGACAATTTCGTCCTCGGACACCAGCACCAAGCCGGACGCCTGGCCGAGCGGGATCAGCGAGTCGCGCGAGGTCACCCGGGCCAGCTGGCCGTCATAGCCGGCCTCCAGCACGCCAGTGATCAATCCTTCGGAAATGCTGCCCGTGCGCCGGGTTTCGTCCACGATCAGAAGTCCGCCGGTGGCCTGAGCCTCCCGCACCACGTCGTCCACCGGCAACGGATTCAGCCAGCGCAGATCGATGACCCGGCAGCCGATCCCATCCCGTTCCAGCGCAGCGGCGGCGCGCATCGACATCCGCAAGCCATTGCCGAACGACGCGATGGCCAGATCGGTGCCATTGCCCCAGACCGAGGCGCGCCCGATCGGCGCGTGAAACGACCCCCACTGCGAGGGCGCCAGATATGGCGCCAGCCAGGCGTTGTCGCCGTCCAGCAGATCCCGTTCGTGATAGAGGGCGATCGGTTCGAGCAGCACACTGACCGTGCCGTCGGCCTCGGCCGCGGCCAGGCAGGTGCGCAGCAGCGATGGCGCCTCACTGGGATGAGCCGGGCAGGCGATCACCAGGCCGGGGATGTCCCGCAGCGCGGCAACGCTGTTGTCGTTGTGGAAGTGCCCGCCAAAACCTTTCTGATAGGCCAGGCCGGGCACCCGGACCATCATCGGGTTGCGAAAGGTCGCCTGCGAGAAGAACGACAACGTGGCCGCCTCACCCCGCAACTGATCGGCCGCATTGTGCAGGTAGGCCAGGTACTGGATCTCCGGCACCGGCAGCAGCCCGCTGACCGCCGCCCCCAGCGCCAGGCCCAGGACGGTCTGCTCGTCGAGCAGGGTATCGACCACCCGGGCCGGGCCCAGCCGCTTGAGCAGGCCCCGGGTCAGGCCGTAGACCCCGCCCTTACGGCCGATGTCCTCGCCCATCATCAACAGGGACGGCGACACCGTCGCGGCGTCCAGCAGAGCCCGGTTGATGGACTGGGCCAGGGTCAGCGGGCCCTCGTCCTCGGGCAGCCGGCCACCGAACAACCGATCTCGCCGGGCCGCCGGAGGAACCCGGGCCGCCAGCATCGCGACCGCCGTGGACCGATGCGGAGCAAGCGGTTTCATCACCTCCCGGGCACTGGTCAGGCGACTGCGGCGAATCGCCTCCTGCACCCCGGCGCTCACCTGGGACCGCAGATCGAGGAACCGTTCCACCACCGCCGGTCCGGCCAGCACCCCGCTGCGGGCCAGCGTGGTCATGGTGGCGATCAGGGGATCCCGGTCCAGGTCCGCACTGATCCGGCTGGGACGGCGATAGCCGGCCTCGGCGTCCGATCCGGCGTGCCCCCCGATCCGTACACAGCGCAGGTGCAGCAGCACCGGACGGCGCTCGGTTCGGACCAGATCCGTTGCCTGACAACAAATCTTGAGCAGGTCCCGGGGATCTTCGGCACTGTCGGCGGCCAAGTACTCCAACCCGGCCCGGTGCTCGAACAGGTTCCGGATCCAGTTCACCGGGGTGGGTACGGAGATGCCCAGCCCGTTGTCCTCACAGACCAGCAGCAGCGGCATCGGCACCTGCTGGTGGGCCGCCCAGGTGGCCGCGTTGATCGCCCCCGCCGCGGTGCTGTGGTTGGCCGAAGCGTCACCGAAGCTGGCGACCACCACCGAGTCGTCCGGCCAGCGCAGTGCGTCTCGCGGTGAGTGCTTCAGCCATTGCTGGCGCCCGATGGTCCAGGCGATCCCGGTGGCCCGCGGAAGGTGACTGGCGATGGTGGAGGTCTGCGGGATCACGGCCAGGTCCGGGTGGCCGAAGACCTTGTGCCGTCCACCGGCGATCGGCTCATCGGACGATGCCACCAGGCCGAGCGCGATGTCCAGGATTCCGGTGCCGTGCCCGGCCTGGGTGGCCCGGGCCAGGTAGAAGGCGCCGGACCGGTAGTGCAACAGGGCGGGATCGGTCGAGCGCAGACTCAGCGCCACCGCCGCGTTGCCCTCGTGCCCGGCCGAGCCGATCGTGTAGTGACCGGCCCCAGCGGCGCGCAACCGGCGGGCCGCGACGTCCAGCCATCGACTGGTGGCCTGCGCGTCGAACAGTTCGAGCAGCTCGTTCTTCCAGGCCAGGCCCGTGTTCCGGGGCCGGGATCCAAGCGCGGGTTCTGGCTGCGCGGCCAGTTGCTGCAAGGCCGGACCCAAGTGCTCGACCAGCTCTGCGCCGGGACCCGGCTCACCCAGATCGGTCAGGTTCACGGCGGGCCGCTGCCGGTGGCGCTGAGCCGGCACGCCGACATGCGAGCCGGTCTGCCCCCGGGCACTGGCGGCGGGCTCGGCGCCGATCTGGCTGCGGCGCTCAACGAACTGTCGGCGGTTCACCGGTCTCGCTCACCATCTCCCGGCCGGCGTCCTGCCATGCGCCCATTCCGCCTGCCACGTTGATGGCGTCGTACCCGTTCTGATTGAGCCACTGCACGGCCCGGGCCGACCGCTGACCCGAGCGGCAGATCACCAGCACCTCGCCGTCATCCGGCAAATCGCCCAGCCTGGACGGCAGTTCGCCCAGCGGGATGTGCAGCGCGCCGCCGATGTGCCCGCCCGACCACTCGATCGGCTCCCGGACGTCGAGAATGACGGCGTCCGCCGGTACAGACGAGACGTCGATGGCTGGGACCTGCGGTGGGAACATCCTGTAATCCTTCGGCACGGTCGTGGTCGGGATCGCGCGGGACTCCGCTGGCGGCATCCTGTCATTCACGCGGCGGATGGGTGGAACCGGGCAGCCATCCGCAGCGTCGAAGGAGAACCAGGTTAGCCGGACACCGCAAGGAGGACTGGCAGATGAAGCACCGCCAGGAGCCGGCTGTGCCCATGCGCAGCGTGCTGGGGTGCCTGACCGCTGGGCTGGCCGCCATGCTGGTGGCTGGCTGCGCAGCCGCACCCGACGCCATCACCGTGGATGAGCCGGGCACGGCGTCGCGGGCGTCCGCGGGTCCGGCCGCTGCAGTGACGGATCTCAAGATCGTGATGGACGGCGGAGCAGGCCGGCCCAGCACCGGGACCCTGACCTGCCCCGCGGCTGACGCGGCCACGACGGCGCCCGGCGGCACCCATCCCGATCCGGCCCGGGCCTGCGCGGCGCTGGCCAAGGGGGCGAAGACCGGGCTGCCTCCGGTCGGCAAGGGGCTGATGTGCACTGAGCTCTACGGCGGCCCGCAGACCGCGAAGATCACTGGCACCTACCTCGGCCAGCCGGTCAGCTCGTCGCTGTCCCGGGTGAATGGCTGCGAGATCGCTCGCTGGGACGCGCTACGCGGACTGCTTCCGGCCGGAGGGGCCGGCGGAGCGCAGTAGAACGCCAGAACGCGGCGATCAGCGGCGGCCAGCCGGTTCCGCCCGGCGGCGGCGGTCCACCACCACCGCGACGACGACGACGGCGACGACCACGAGCAGGCCGAGCCCGGTCCAGACCGGTGGAAGGCCAGGGGCTTCATCCGCAGCCGGTTCGCTGATCGGCACCGCAGCCAGGGTCTGCGGCGTCGCTGGCGGCGACGAGCCACCGGAACCGGCAGCCGGGCCGGCCCCGGACCCATTGCCGGACTGACCGCTGGCCAGCACGAACGAGAACGTGCCCGAATCCGGATGCCCGTCGTCGTGCACCACGTGCCAGTTGACCAGATAGCCGCCATCGGCCAGCGAACTCGCCAGTGGCTGGCTGACGATGTGTCCCGCGATCGTGGGCAGTCCTCGCATCGCCGGCCCGGCCGGACCGATCACCTGGAACCGCAGGCCGATCGCAATCACATCGCCGCTGAACTCCAGCTGCACGGCCGGGACCGAGCTGACCGTCTGCCCGGCGGCCGGGGTGGTGCTGATCAGCTGGGCATGCGCCTGCGCTGGAGCCGCCAGGACAACAGCGATGAACAGGCCGAGCGGCAGCCCGAGCACTGCGGCCACGGCCACAGCAACACGGCGGGCATGGGGTGCCATGGTGAGCGCCACTGTACTGAGAGCCAGTCAACTCCCGGATCGGGAGCAGCCGGACCACTCAGGGCGGCCGGTGCTGCCCGCGGAGCGGCCCGCGCTGGCGCTGGTCAGGGGTG
>CALMAR010000452.1 GCA_937859855.1 uncultured Kineosporia sp. | reverse complement strand
GCGATCCGTTTCGATCTTCGACAGGTCGAGCGGCTTGTAGATGCCGTATTCCGTCTGCGCGGCCGAGATGCGGTCATGGCTTGGCTGGGCGAGGTCGAAGCCGGCGCCGCCGGTCGCCCGCACGCCACCAGGCGGATTCGGCCCGGCGGCAATAGTGGAAATCCGCTCGGGTGGAACGCCAAGCGCGAGTGCGGCTTCGGCCGCCTCGGTGCCGAACAGATCAGCGGCAGCGGTGATGCCGTTCGGCGCGAGAGCGCTGACCCGGTCCTCCAGGCCTGCACCGTGGGCCACCGGCTCCGCCCCCAGCGTCTCGACGAAGTCGAAGGTGGCCGCAGACGCGGTTCCGATGACCCTGGCGCCCGCGAGCCTGGCCAGTTGGACGGTGAACACGCCCACACCACCGGCCGCGCCGCCGATCAGCACCGTGTCACCGGCATGCAGGCCAATCGCTGCCAGAGCGGCCGCAGCCGTCAGGCCGGCTACGGTGATGGTGCTCGCGACCTCGTCGGTGATCTCGCCGGGGGTGAGATAGAGGGTCTGCGCCGGCCTGGCGATTACCACGAAGTCGGCTGCGGCTCTCGCTTGCACCCCTCCGTATACGCGATCGCCGGCCGAGAAGCCGGTGACGCCCTCGCCAACCTCGTCGACGACGCCCGCGAAGTCATGTGCGAAGCCCGAAGGCAGACTGATGCCGAACTGAGCGGCCATGTCCGGCATGGACGAGAAGATCCAGTCCATCGGGTTCAGGCCAACGGCCCGGACCCGGACGCGGACCTCGCCCGGCCCGGCATGAGGCTCCGGCACCTCCCGGAGGTGGAGAACCTCAGGTCCTCCGAAGGACTCGTAGATGACCGCTCGGCTCATGGACTTTGCTCCTCGCTAGAGTGATAAGACGAAGTCCTATCACAGCGATGAGACAAGGTGCCATAGGCTTGCTAGATGGCTCGATGGCAACCGAACGCCGCGGACCGTCTCGCCCTGGCCGCGCTCGAACTGTTCGCTCAGCGGGGCTACGAGAACACCACGGTGGCGCAGATCGCGGAACTCGCCGGGCTGACCAAGAGCACGTTCTTCCGTTACTTCCGCGACAAGCGCGAGGTCTTGTTCGGGCCAGAGACGATGACTCAGCTCCTTGTCGACGGCATCGCGTCAGCGCCCGGGCCGGCCGGACCCATTGATGCGCTCGCTCATGCCTTCGATCTGGCTGGAAAGGAGCTGTTCACCACCGAGCGCCGCGAATTCAGCAGGCGGCGGCGAGCGGTCATCGAGGCCAATCCGGACCTTCAGGAACGGGAGGCGCTGAAGGGGCTGGTGCTCACGGCCGCGATGGCGAACGCACTTCACGGCCGCGACGTTCCTGAGCTGACGTCGAGCGTCACCGCGCACCTTGGTGCACTCGCATTTGACCTGGCGTACGAGCGATGGACCAGTCTGCCTGCTCAGGACCAGCCCAGCGAAGGCGAATTCGGCCCGATTGCCCGGCAGGCGCTCGCTGACGTACTGACTGCCAGTCCCCGGCGCTGACGGCAAGGGCCATCACTCCGGGCGCGACCGGTCAGATGCGCCTCGCTCGGCGACTGGGCGGCGCCGCAGCTTCGGTGTCGTCACCGCGGCCAACGGGAACTAAGGGAAGACCAGCCGCAAGAGCAGCGTTGTCGGAACCTACCTACCGTAGTAGGTTGTAATTCTGGAGATTTCAGGAGGCCCTCATTGCATCTGCCTGGCGTGACCGCGTTCCCCCCCGAATTCGCAGCGGAGTATCGGGCCAAGGGCTACTGGGCTGATCTCCCGCTCATCACCCACTATCTCCAGGCGTTCGATAAATGGGCCGACCGGGTCGCCATCATCGACGACAGCGAGACACTCACCTTCGGTGAGGTGGCCCGCCGCGCTGCACACGTGGCCCGCGTCCTGGTTGAACTCGGCCTGCGGCCCCGGGACCGGGTGGTGGTGCAACTGCCGAACACGGCGGCCTTCGTCTCGTTCTATCTCGGGCTGCAGCACATCGGCGCGATTCCGATCATGGCGCTGCCCTCGCATCGTTTCCGGGAGGTCGAGCAATTCGTCCGGCTGTCCGGTGCGGTGGCACTGGCCAGCCCCGCCGCGGCCAAGGACGCGGATTTCCAGAACATCTTCACCCGGGTGGCCGCTGACCAGGACCAGCTGCGCCTGCACTTCGTCCTGGATGGGCAGGATCTCCAGGACCATGCCGTCCGCCTGGATGACCTGCATGAACGGCCGACGAGCACGACCGCCGACGAGGTGGACGCCATGCGGGCGCAGATCGACCCGGAAGACCCTGCAGTGTTCCAGCTTTCGGGCGGCACCACCGGCATTCCGAAGCTGATCCCCCGAAGCCACAACGACTACGCGTTCAACTCCCAGCTCGCGGTCTCGGTGTGCGACGTCCGGGATGGGGACGTGCTGCTCGACGTCCTGCCGATATCGCACAATCTGCCCCTGGCCTGTCCTGGTATGCAGGGTTTCCTGCTGTCGGGAGCCACGGTGGCGCTCAGCACCTCGACGCGAGCCGAGAGCGTGTTCGAGCGGATCCAGGCGGTGGGCGCCACCCACATGCACGTGGTGCCGGCCCTGCTGATCAAGCTGATCAACGATCCTCTGGCCAGCTCGTTCGACCTCTCCTCTCTGCGGGTGATCCAGAGTGGAGGTCAGCGGCTGCAGCCGGAGACCCGGACCCGCTCGGAGAAGGTCTTCCCCAATGCCACGGTCCAGGAGAACTTCGGTATGGCCGAAGGTCTGCTCATGTTCGTCCGCCTCGATGACCCGGCCGAGGTCCGGCTGGAGACCGTGGGCAGACCGATCTGCGAGGAAGACGAAGTCCGGCTGGTGGACGACGACGGCCGTGATGTCGGCGACGGCGAGGTCGGCGAACTTTGGGCCCGGGGCCCGTACACGTTGCGGGGTTACTACAACGCCGAGGAGCACAACGCCCGCGCGTTCAGCCCAGACGGGTTCTACATGTCCGGTGATCTGATGTGGCGCCACCCCACCGGCAATTACGTGGTGGCGGGCCGCAAGAAGGACCTGATCAATCGCGGTGGAGAGAAGATCTCGGCGGAAGAGGTCGAGAACCTGCTGCTGGCGCATCCGGCGGTGGTGAACGTCGCCTGCGTGCCGGTTCCGGACGAGGTACTCGGCGAACGAATGTGCGCGTGCGTGGTCCTGCGCCCCGGCGCGACGGTGACCCTGGCCGAGCTGGTGGCCCACCTCCAGTCCTACGAGGTGGCGCGGCACAAGCTGCCCGAATACATGCGAACGTACCCGGAGTTCCCGCTCTCACCAGTCGGCAAAGTCTCCAAGAAGAAACTGGTCGCGGAGCTGGCGGCTGACCGGCCCAGCCGATGATCCGCCGCGCTGATGTTGCGGCTGGAGTAGTCTGGAAGCCACGACCACTGGTGAACGGCGGATGAGCAGCGTGGACGAGGGATCGGGCTCCGCATCGGACAACCTGAGTGACGTACTGCTGACGCTCGGGTTCTCGCAGTATGAATCACGCTGCTATGTAGGACTGCTCGGCCCGGGGCCGCAGACGGGGTACGCGGTGTCGAAGGCGACCGGTGTGCCTCAGCCCAAGGTGTACGAGGCCCTGCGCAAGCTCGTCAGCCGCGGAGCCGCACGGATGCTCCAGGGAGAACCCACCCGGTTCGTGGCCGTGGCACCAGAGCGGCTGTTCACCGATCTGACCGCCAGCTTCGAGCAGCGCATCGACGCCGCCCGCGAGGCCAGCGCGCGCCTGAGCGTCGGCCCCCAGCCCGCGCCATCCGAGCCGGTGGCGCGACTGACTGGACGCGACGAAGCACTCGATGCGGCCGCTGCGATGATCGCCGAGGCTGAGCGTCGCGTCTACCTCTCCGCTACCGCTGAGGATCTGGCCGCCTTGCGCGACCCCGTCCAGGCGGCTGTGGGACGCGGCGTGGACATCGTGGTGCTCTGCTTCGGCACGATGCCGTTTCCCTCTCGGGGGGTGCGGGTGTTCAGGCACGCCAGCACCGATGGCGCGCTGTATCGCCACCACCAGGCTCGGCACGTCGCGATCGTGGCTGATTCGAAGGCCACCCTGTTCGCGCTTGCTCCTGACGGTCAGAAGTGGTCGGCGGTCCGGACGGACAGCCCGCTGATCATTGCCGCGGTCAAGGGTTACGTGCGCCACGACATCGACCTGCAGCAGATCTTCGGCGACTTCCGCACCGAGCTGACCGAGGCGTATGGGCCTGGCCTGCAGCAGCTGGAAAGTTACCGAGCCTACCGGGGCACCGAGGGAGCCGACGCCGAAACCGAGTCGCGCGCGGGGTGAGTTCTGGCCGGGGACCGGCCGCCGGAGATCATCGGCGGGCGATCTGCGCACGAATGGCCTCAAGCCCGCGCAAGAAGGCAGGTTCGCTGAGCGACCAGCGCTGGGCCGCGATCTCAGACGCGAGTACATCTTCGTATCGCGCCCCGCTGGCTGCTTGACGCAGCGTCGCGGTCAGGGTGCGCACGTACTCCGGTGATTGAGCCCGGAGCCTGCCGCCTAGTTCCACCGCCGCCGGCATGAGGTCGTCCACCGGGTGCACGGCGGCCACCAGGCCCCGCTCCAAGGCGGCGTCGGCATTCCAGACCTGCCCGAACAGGCACGCCAGCATGGCCTGCTGGGGTCCGACGCTCCGGTTCAGCAACCAGGTGTGCCCGCCGCCGGGGTGCAGGTTGAGCGCGGCGAAGCGGGTGTCGAATCGTGCGGTCGGTGCCGCCAACCTCACGTCACAGGCCAGCGCGAGATTGAAGCCCGCTCCCAGAGCGGGGCCGTTCACCGCCGCGATCGTTGGCACGGGCGAAGCGAGGACGCGCAGGAAGCCATCGTAGACGTCGCGAACCGGCCCGAAGTCTCCCCCGGCCGCCTGCTCGAGCGTGTTCAGTTCGGCCCCCGCGCAGAAGGCTGAGCCCGCACCGGTCAGCACCGCACACCGGGCACCTGACGCTTCGAGTTCGTCGAAGGCTCGACCGAGGGCGCTGACCAGCTCGGCGGAGAGGACGTTGCGGCGCCCCGGCGCGTTGAGCGTGACGATCGCGACGGATTCTTGCTCAGCCAGCAGCACCAGGGGTTCAGTCACCGGCTTATAGTACCTACCAAGGGAGGTAGCAGAGGTGGCGGAAGTGTTCGTGATTTCGGCGGTACGGACCCCCATCGGCCGTGCGGTCAAGGGCAGCCTCCGCGAGGTGCGCCCGGACGATCTCGTTGCTGGCGTGATCACAGCGAGCCTGGAACGGTCGGGGGTCGATCCGTCCCGGCTGACCGATCACTGCCTGGGCACCGCTTATCCGGAGGGCAAGCAGGGGGCCAACCTCGCTCGTCGAGCTTCGTTGCTGGCCGGCCTTCCGGTCGCACTGCCGGGCACCACCGTCAACCGTTTCTGCGCCTCCAGCCTGCAGGCGCTACGCATCGGCGCCCACGCGATCCGGGCTGAAGAGGCCGACGGGTATCTCATTTCGGGCGTCGAGTCCGTCAGCCAGGTTGGGCGCACGACGCGCGAGGAAGACAAGCACCCGGCGTTCCTCGACGGGCGGCTGCCCGACGTGTACATCAGCATGGGTGAGACCGCGGAGAACGTGGCGCTGCGGTACGGGATTGCCCGGGACGACATGGACGCCTTCGCCCTCCGCAGCCACGTCAAGGCGGTCGCCGCCCAGGACAGTGGGCTGCTGGCCCGCAGTATCGTGCCGGTCGAGGTGCCCGGGGCCGCCCGGGTCGAACTGGACGACGGGCCGCGGCGCGACACCTCGATGCAGCGCCTGGCTTCACTGCCACCGGCGTTCCGTCCGGACGGGCAGGTGACCGCCGGCAACTCCTGCCCGCTGAACGACGGGGCCGCAGCGGCGGTCCTGGCCAGTGAGGAACTTGTGACGCGCGAGGGATTGCACCCGCGGGCCCGGATCGTGGCCACTGCCGTCAGCGGGGTCGACCCATCCATCATGGGAGTGGGCCCGATCGACGCGGTGCGGCAGGTGTTGGCGCGGACCAAGCTGAGGGTGGAGGACATGGATGTGGTCGAGTTCAACGAGGCCTTCGCGTCTCAGGTTCTCGCGGTCAGCCGCACCGTGGGCTTCGACCTGGACGAGCAGGTCAACCCGGCCGGAGGCGCCATCGCCCTAGGCCACCCGTTCGGCATGACCGGCATCCGGCTGTTGTGCATGCTCCTGGACAACCTCGACCAGCGGGCGGGCCGCTACGGCCTGGCGACCCTGTGCGTGGGCGGCGGTCAGGGGATGGCCATGGTGGTTGAACGTGTCTGACGCCGATGACGCCGATGACGCCGAGAACGCCGCCGCCGACCCGGATCTGGTCCGCTATGAGCTTCAGCCGGGGATCGCCCGGATCACTCTGGACGCTCCGGCCCGCCGTAACGCCCTGTCTCGCCAGCTGGTGAACGAGGTCCAGGCTCGCTTGAACGACGCTGCCACCGACTCCGCGGTCCGGGCCATCGTCGTCGGCCACACCAGCGGGACCTTTTGCGCCGGACTCGACCTGGCCGAGGCCCGGGCCGAAGGCGGCCCCGGCCCGAGCA
>CALMAR010000451.1 GCA_937859855.1 uncultured Kineosporia sp. | reverse complement strand
GCACCTGACCCGCGCCCCCTGGTAGACGACCCGGCGATATCCACTCCACATCGACATATCCGAAGGGGCTAACGTGCGCGCAGTTCAGATTTTCCGCCCCGGCGGTCCCGAAGTCCTCGAGATCGGCCACGTCGCATCGCCCCAGCCTGGCGCGGGTCAGGTGCTGATCCGGATGGCGGCCGCGACGGTCAACCCGACTGATCTGATGCTACGAGCCCGCGGCACCGGCGCTGCTATACCAGCGCCGTGGACGCCCGGCATGGAGATCGCCGGCACCATCGAGAGCCTCGGCCAGGGCACGGCATTCCGCACCGGCGAGCGAGTCCTCGGCATCGTCAACGCACACGGGCCCGAGGGCGGTGCACAGGCCGAACTGGTCGCGCTCCCAGCCGGCTCAGTCGTTCGGACTCCGGACAACATCAGCGACGTAGAGGCCGCCACGCTACCCATGAACGGTCTGACCGTCCTACAGGCCCTGCACCGTCTGCACCTCGCGCCCGGTCAGACCCTCGGCGTCATCGGATCCGCCGGCACGGTCGGCCAGTACGCAATCCAACTCGGAGTCGCCTCAGGCCTGCGAGTTGTTGCCGACGCCAAGCCCGAAGACGAAGACCTCGTAAGAGGATTCGGCGCCCACGACACCGTCCCCCGCTCCAGAGACATTGCAGCGTCATTCCGGACTGCCATCCCCGGCGGCACGGACGGCCTGATCGACGCCGCGGTCGTCGATGCACTCGCTCTAGGGGCTATCAAAGACGGCGGCGCCCTCGCGACCTTGCGACGGTGGAACGGACCGACGGAACGTGGCATCCGCATCGAACCCGTCTGGGTACCAGACGAGACCGGAAACACCACATGGCTCGAACAACTCGCCGACCACGCACAGGCCGGGCGGCTCACACCGCGCATCGCGGCCGTACTCCCCTTGCAACAGGTACAGGACGCCCATCAACGCCTAGAGGCGGGTGGAGTCCGAGGACGGCTCGTCCTCGTCCCATAAGCACTCGGGACGAGACACCTGTCGGGCCGGCAGAGCGCTGCCGCCCCAGCTGATGCCGGCCGCGTTCCGCTAACGGATCAGCCGAGCGCGGTGCGGTTCGAGCCCTACACGCTGTACCGGCTGTGGCCGGCCGAGGAGGGTCTGTTGGGAACTTTGTGGGTTGGGCTCTGGCGTGACCTCCGCGGCTGGTGGCCCCGGGCTGGAGAAGATCACGCGTGAGTACACAGACTGATGCCATGACCGATCCGGACAGGACGCCTCGCAGGCGTCCAGGTCGGTGCTGCCAGGAGACCGGGCCAAGCAGTTGGTGGCCCAGGCCCGCGCCGCCGGGGTGTCCTTGACTGGGCCGGGGTGGCCTGCTGAGCGGGCTGACTCGGCAGGTCCTGGAACGGCGTTGAGCACCCAGATGCTCGAGCATCTCGCCGTTTCGCACCTACAGGTTGAGCGCTCAACGCGTCACCGCCTCGATGAACTGGCCGTGCTCAAGGCCCACCAGGAGACTGAGATGGGGCGGATTTATTTGTGCGCTCAACCGGGGGCCCGCACTTTGCGCCGGTGACCATGGCGCCCGAGGCGTTTATCGAGATTGTCAATTGTTCGACTCATAGTTTTGACTGGACAAGAAGGTTCTCAGCCCCAGTTACTCGGCGTCCCTTCAGGCGTTGAAGTAGTGGCGTTCCTCGAGATCGGCGATCAGCCCGGCGTGCTTCGGCTTCCACGCCAACTCTTCACGGGTCCGGGTGCTTGAGACAGGGTTATCAGCGGTTACGACGAAAGACAGCCAGCCGAAGTGGGCTTCGGATTCGTCTGCAGCGATGCTGTGTGATGGAACGCCGAGTTGGTGAGCAATCATGTCAGCTATCTTGCGGAAGGGGACACCCTCGTCGCCTGCGCCGTGCCATCGTGCGCCAGCCGAGCCGTGTTCCAAAGCGAGTCGGAATAGCCGGGCGGCGTCGAGCGTATGAACTGCCGGCCAGCGGTTCGTTCCGTCCTCGACATACGCCGAAACGTTTTTGTCGCGGGCGATTCCGATAAGCGTAGGGATGAACCCGTGGTGGTCGAGCGAGCTGTGCACCGCTGGCGCGAGTCGGACGACCGAGGAGCGGATGCCGTGGTGGACGAGCGCCATCGCGGTGCTTTCGCCGCCGACCCGTGCGCGGGCGGGTGCATCAGGGTCGGGGGCGTCGTCCTCGGTACCGGTCCGTCCCGGCGTCAGAACCAGTGTCCCGGAGGTGCCGACAAAGATCTTCCCTCCGTGCCCTAGACCGGCACCGAGCGCCTCGATCGCGCGAACATCGGAGGCGGCGGGGTCGCTGCCCTGCGGAGCGTCGTGCCGACACCCGTGGCACAAGCGCAGTTGGTGTTGCTGCTGTTGCAGGGCTCGGCCCTTATCGGACGCGCCGACAAGGGCAACCACCATAGAGTCGTCGCTGGCATCCACGCGGCGCTCGACGCTCTCGCAAAATAGGGTTTTGCATTCGTGGCTCATGTCCGAGCCGTTCAAGCGATCAGCCGGGGCACGGGGGTTGATGAGCGGGCGGAGGCCTGGCGGTCGCCTCGAGAGCGGGCTGGTCGGGAAGTCATTGAGGTGCCTCGGGGGCGTATTTGTCGACGGCACGGAGGGCTAGCTGCCCAGACTGTGGCGGCACCAGGGTTGGCCTGTGTGGTTCACCGGACCCATCACTGTCAGGGATCCGGCCGGAGGCCGCGGAGGTAGGTCGTGAGGAGTCGGCGACAGGTGGTGTCCCAGGTGGGGTCGTCCGGCCTGGGCTGGGCGAGCATGGCGCCGAAGCTGACGATGTCGCGAGTGGTGGTGTCGGGCCTCAGGCTCGCATCACGGATTCCGCCGTCGACGGTCTTCTGAACGATCTGGCGGACTTCGTCACGTACGGCGATAGTCGCGGCGGAGGTGATCGTTGGGCCGCCGTGAAGGGGGAGCACGAGTTCATTGCGTTGGCTGATGGCGGCCTCGATGAACAGGCGAAGTGTGTCCGTAGCAGATTCTCCGTTGCCTTCGGCTGCTCTCGCGTTGGCGAGCACCTGTTCGAAGGAGCGGTGGGTCAGGCGCTGAAGGAGTTCCTCGCGGTTGGGGAAATGCCGGTAGAGCGTCCCGACTCCAACACCGGCTTCCGCCGCGATGGTGGCCATCGGGACGTGCAGTCCCTCTCGATGAAAGCTTGCTGTCGCGGCGCGCATGAGTTGCTCCTGATTGCGCTCCGCGTCGCTGCGCATTCGGCGCCGGGATGGACGTGCGACGCCGGCCATCGTCTCTGCGCACCTCTCGCTCGGCGATCTGGGTGGAGTGCGCTACTTTAGTGGCGGACGAAATCTTCCGCTTATGAGAGGACGTCGACATGCGGGTCCTGGCGATCGGGGCGACGGGGCAGTTCGCGGGACTTGTCGTACCCGCGCTCGTGGCCAAGGGACTGGTGGTCAGGGCGCTGATACACAATCCGGCCAAAGCCGGCGCCGTCCGAGAGTTGGGCGCACAGGAGATCGCGTCGGGTGACCTACGTGACCGGGCCAGCATGGACGCCGCCTTGGAGGGCGTCGACGGTGTCTTCCACATAACGCCCGCATTCGCCCCTGACTCGGCGGAACTGGGCACGGGAATGGTGGAAGCGGCGGTCGCCGCCGGGGTGCGGCGCTTTGTCTTCTCGGGCGTCTATCACCCTTCCCTTTCGCTGGTGAACCACGCGACCACGCGCCCGGTCGAGCAGGCGCTGTACCGCTCCGAGATGGCCGTCACAGTCTTGCAACCGGCAATGTTCATGCAGGGACTGGCGGGCAGCTGGTCTGCAGCGCTCGAGCACGGGGTGTTCGCTGCGCCGTACTCCAAGAACGCGTCGATGACTTTCGTGGACTATCGCGACGTCGCCGACGTCGCCGCGATCGCCTTCGCCACGGACGACCTGGTCGGTGGCACGTTCGAGCTCGCCGCCGGAGGCGTGGTCACGCGGACGGAGATAGCAGCCCTGATGAGCCGGCACTCCGGCCGCACCGTGCACGCAGAAGATCTCGACCCCGAGGTCGCATTGTCGCAAATCCCGGCCGGTGCAACCCGTGACGGTCTCAGAGCCATGTTTGCCGACTACAGCGCCTACGGGTTCCACGGAGGAAACAACCTGGTGCTTCGCACAATCCTCGAGCGACCTCCGAGGACCCTGGACAGCTATCTCGCCGAACTCGCCGCTCAGGGCGAGGACGATTAACCCCAGGAGAGCGCATGACGGACGAGCCGACACCAGTAGGACCTCCCACGATCCCGCCGGACGACCCGACACGAGACCTCGTGGTCGCCCGTCCCGATACCGATCAGAGCCTCCCGCATCTGGGGCTGGTCGGTGACACGTACACGATCCTGGTCACGGGTGAGGAGACGGCGGGTAGATACACGCTGATCGACATGCATGTCCCTGCCGGTGGTGGCCCAGCGCCGCACCGACACGACTTCGAAGAGATGTTCACCGAGTTGGACGACGAGGTAGAGGTCACCTTCCGTGGCGACACCTTCATGGCGAAGGCTGGCGAGACGATCAACGTGCCGGCCAACGCCCCGCGCGGGTTCCGCAACGTCAGCGAGCAGTCGTCGCGGCTGCTGTGCATGTGCGCGCCGGCCGGCCAGGAAGAGTTCTTCCGGTTGGTCGGGGAGCCCGTCGATGGCCGCTCCGAACCTCCTGCGCCGCTGGACTCGGACGCACAAGCAGCCTTTGTGGCCAAGGCACAGGCGCTCGCGCCCCGCTTCCACACCGAGCTCCTGCCTCCGCCCGCGAGTGCGACGTGACCTTCGCGCTCGATCCCGAGGTCACGGTCACGCCGGCAGCCATGGCCGCGTCAGACGAATCCCACCGCAACCCGCCCCGGTAGGTGACGTGGAGAGCCGACGCGATGCTCTCGGGGCCATGCTGGAGCAGGTTGATAACATCGCGCAGCCGGTCGCGGCAGAGGTCGCGACCACCGACTACGAGCTGACGGTCGCCGATGGCGCCACGATCATGGCCCGTAGTACCACCTTTCCCACGAGCGACAGCCGCGCGGCGGACATGTACCTGCACGGCTCTCGCTTCCGCGGGACCCAACTGGTTAGACGGGTATTCCTCGACGTACCAGCGGAGGTCGGCCAATTCGCTCCGGGTCAGCAACTCCAGCCTCGTCGGCTAAGGGTCGCTCAGCCTGGGTCGGCGACGATCAGCTCGACGCCGGCAGCCGAGCACAGGCCGTCCAGGTACGTGCTGCCGTGGTCGGTCACTATTGTGGTTACGGCGTCCAGTTCGCAGACGCGCGCGAAATCGGCTGCGCCGAGCTTGCTGTGATCCATGGGCACCACGACTCGTCGGGCACGGTCGATCACTGCCTGTTTCACCTGCGCCTCGCCGAGATCGGCGACCGTGAAACCTTGCTCGGTCAGGCCGGTTACGCCGACGAAGGCGGTGTTCACAGTGAACGTGTTGAGGTCGTTGACGGTGAGGGGCCCGACGAAGCAGCCACCTGTCGGGCGGAAAACCCCGCCGAGGACCGTGTGCCGTATGCCCGGCTGGTCGACCAGGGTCTGCGCTACGGCCAGGGCGTTTGTCAGGACGTTGATGTTGAGGAGCCGGTCGTCCTGGATGCTTCGCTTGCCGAGCATCTCGGCGATGCACAGAACCGTGCTTCCGCTGTCGAGGAAGACAGCGTCGCCGGGGCGGATCAGGTTGAGGCAGGCCGTTGCGATGAGTTTCTTGGATTCCGCGTTCGTGCTGACGCGGGCGGACAGGTCCGGTTCCAGGAGGGTTCGAAGTGTGATGGCGCCGCCATGGGTGCGCTGAAGGCGTTGTTGTTTGGCGAGGTCGGACATGTCCTTGCGGATGGTCGCCTCGGTGACGTTGAGGAGTTCGGCCATCTCGGCGTTTCGGACCCTGCCGCGCTCGCTGAGCAGTTGGAGGATCCGCTGGTGCCGTTCCTGCGCGAAGGCTGTGGACGGTGTCGCGGAGGCTTCGGCGGTGGTTGGACGGGCCATGGGCTAAGTCTGGCTGATGACGTCGTGGAAGACGGCGTTGAGGTCGAAGCGGTGCTGGGCGGGTTGGTCGTAGCGAGCCGCGGCCTGGTGGAACTGCCCTACGAGATCGGCTGCCAGGTCGGCTGCCAGGGGCATCGGATGGATTGGGTCCAGGGGGCAGCCGATGACGTGGACGCTGTTGCGTTGGCTTTGTCGCGGCATGCGGGGGCTGGATCGTGGGATAGCGGCTAGTCGTTGGGCGCGTTCCTGAGCTCGGGGGTCATCGAATTGGGCCAGCAGTGCTGTCGCGGCTGGTTCTGAGACGCGTGCGATCGCCCGGTAACGGGTGCGGTTTCGTAGTTGCTGCTTGGCCTCCTCGGCGTGCGTACTCGTCAGCAAGGTGGCGACGTCGTCGAATACGTCCAGGTTGGGGGGGCTGGGTTTCCAGTGCCAGGCGGGACGTACGAGCAGGGTTCGGCGGATGTCGAGGTTGCCACGGTGCAGCAGTTGGACGGCGATGCCGGCTCCCATTGAGATGCCCATGACATGGACGGGCCTCTGATCGGGCACGAGGTGGGCGAGCAGGTCTTCGACATCGGCGGCCAAGTGGTCGAAGGTCAGGTCGGCGGCTTCTTCGGGCAGGTCGGTCGCGCCGTGGGCGCGGAGGTCCGGGGCGATGTATCGCGACCCGGATTCACGGTCGATGAGGTCTAGCGGCTGGTGGCGGTTCGCGCCGAGGCCGTGCAGGAGAAGGACGGGTTGGTCGCCGTTCCCCGCCACGGTGTGGGCGAGCAGCCTTGGCCCGAGCCGGTTCATCCGGCCACTTTGGCGGCGTGCTGGGTGAGGAAGTCGTGGACGCGGGGCGCGTCGTCGGCTGTCAGGTCCTGAGCAATGACCGGAACGGGGTGCGGGAGCTGACCGTGCAGGCTCATGACGAGGTTGTAATCCAACAGACCGGTCCCCGGCGCCGCGTAACCAGATTCGACGACGTCCTTCGCGTGTACGGCTTCAGTGTGACCACCCAGGACGTCGAACGCGTGACGCAGGATCATGTCCTGCTCGGGCGCCGTCTGCACAGTCACCAGATTGGACGGGTCGAGCACGATCGCCAGCTGGTCGGCGTCGTCTCCCAGTTCGGCCAGCAGCCATTCAGCGGCGTGGGCATCGGTGATCACGTTGCCTGCTTCGGGTTCGATTCCGAGGCGGATCCCGGCGGCTGTTGCGGCGGGGACGAGGCGCCCGATGGTGTCCAGGAGGGCGTCGCGGGCGGTAGTGGTGTGGGTCTCGGGGTGCGCCTTCCACATGTTGTCCGGGTCGCGTGTGCCTGTGCACAATGTGATCACTTGGGCGCCCAGGTCGCGCGCCCGTTTGATCAGTGCGATGCAGCGTTCTGTGTCGGCTCGTCGCTTCCCGATGTCTGGATGGATGGCGTTGAAGGTGCCCGAGACTCCCCAGATCCGGACCCCGTGCTCGCTGAACGCTGTGGCGATGGATGCCGCTTCAGGCTCGCCAAGGTTGTCGTCCAGGGTGGGCCGGCCGAGGGCGCTGAGGTTCAGCTGGGTCGCGGTGAACCCCGCCGCCCGGATCTGGTGAGCGATCCGGTCCGGCGTGCCGGGCGGGAAGACGCGGGCGAAGACGCCCAGTTCCGGCTGGTAGGTGCTGGCTTCGAGGGTCACAGCTTCACCGTCCGGCCTTCGTTGGCGACGGATTCGGCGACCGCATCGATCAGTTTGACGGCGGCGACGCCGTCTTCGGCGTCCGGGAAGGTCTGCTGGTTCCCCGTGACGGCGGCGGCGAAGGCCTCGATCTGTCGTTCGTAGGCGCTGCTGTCGCCGAAGACGGGGCGGGTTGCTGTGCCGGTGGCTTCGGTAAAGACCTCGACGTCGCTGGCGCGAAGTTCGAAGGGAAAGTGTGAGCGTAGCTTGACGTACCCGTGCTCACCGTAGATGTCGGCGCCCTCGGACCATTCGGCATGCACGTTGGCGGCGATATCGAAGTGGGCGAGACCTCCTTCGCTCAGGCCGGCGATGCCGTGCCAGGCGAAGTCCTTACCCGATCGGGTAGACCGGGCGGAGATGTCGGCGAGGCCGCCGAGCAGGAAATGCAGTCCGTCCAGGACGTGCGCGCCGTGTGTGGTGAGCAGGTAGGACGCACGGTCGGCCTTGTACGTGGCCTCGTGAGCACGAACGTCGTCGTCCACGACCAGCGCCGGGAAGTGCGTGGCCTCGGTCGGGGGGCGCAGTGCGGACATCACGCGGTACCAGACGCTGGCAGACAGCACCTGGCCAATGGTGTTGCGGACGGCGTCGGCAGCGTACTGGACGCCAGGGTCGTAACGCTTCATGGCGCCGACCTGGAGTTTTAGCCCGGTGCGGGCGGCAGCGGCAGCAAGCTGTTCGGCCTCGCCGACCGATGCGGCCAGAGGCTTTTCGACCAGGACATGCTTTCCTGCCTCGAGGGCTGCGGAGGCTAATGGGAGGTGCAACCGGTCCGGGACGGCGACGATAACGGCCTCGACGCCGGGGGCAGCGAGTAGGTCGTCGACGTGTGCGTAGCCGGGAACTCCATAGCGTGCCGCGACTTGCGAGGACAGCACCGCCGATGGGTCGCAGAGACCGACGAGCTGCGCGCCTTCGGCGCGTGCCAGCGCGGGCAGGTGTGCCGCTTGGGCTATCCGTCCGGCTCCGATGACGGCGATGCCAAGGTCAGACATGGATGTTGCTCCTTCGTTTCGTGGGATGCGGTCAGTCAGTGGTGAGTCGACGCTCGGCCAGGCGGGCGGCGCCGATGACGCCTGCGCGGTTGCCCGTGCTGGCGAGCCGGACCTCCGGGAGCGGCAGGACGGGCCCGATGGGACGGGTGAGGCGCAGTTCGTCCTTGACGACCTCGGTCAGGAGTGATCCAAGATCGCTCGCCCCGCCGCCGAGGACAAGAATTCGATGGTCGATGACACGGCTGATCTGTGCCGAGGCGGCTGCGATAGCGCGGGCAGCGCGCTGCACGACCGAGCGGGCCGCGAGATCGCCGGCGGTTACGGCCTCTGCGAACCTGAGAGCATCGAGACGTTCGGGGTTGTGCCCGCACAGCTTCAAGAGATGCGACGCGCACTCCGGCGAATGCGTCATCCGGGAACGCGCTTCGGCCATCATCGCGCGGCCGCTGGCGTAGGCGGCGAGACAGCCGGTGCTGCCGCAGACGCAGGCCGCAGCCCCGAGGCCGACATCGAGATGGCCAAGCTCGCCCGCGATCCCGTGAGCACCTGTGAGGAGTCGGCCTGCCACGACGACGCCGCCTCCGACGTCTGTTCCGAGCGTGAGCATGGCGAATACCGAGGATGATTCCGATCCCGATTCTTGCCCCAGAGCGAGATATTCGGCCCAGGCGGCGCAGTTCGCGTCATTGTCGACGAGGGTTGGCAATCCCGTCGCGTGCTGCAGGTCGGCACGTAAGGGTTTGGTGTCCCATCCCAGGTTCACCGCCTGAAGCACCTTTTCGCGGGTCGGTGAAAGCCACGATGCGACCGCGACGCCGACTGCATTCACGTCTGGGTACTGCTGTCGCATAGGACGGATCAGAGTCCCTATCTCGGTGATGAGGCTGTTGTAGTCGCGGGTGGGAAGCGGCACCTGGTGATGCTCATGGAGGTGACCGTCGCCGTCGACGACACCAATGGCGAGCTTGGTCCCGCCAATGTCGATGCCTATGGCTGCCATGAGTTCTCCCGTTCCGGGGCACTGCTCGTGTGGCAGCTGTCGATTGATTCGCAGGCTGCACGCGAGCCTGCGGCGGCATTGCCTACGTTGTAGTGATGACGACTTTGTGGGCGGTGGGGTCACTACGCAGGGTTTCCAGGGCCTGCCCGTAGTCGGCGAGGTCAAAGCGATGGCTGATGATCCCGTCGGTTCGGGCTCTACCGGTGCGCAGGGCTGCGATTGCGGGTCCGAAGGAGTTGATCTCCGCAAAGGATCCCTTGATCGTCAGTTCCCGCCGAAAGATCTCATACGGGGAGATGCTGAGGCGGTAGTCCTCGTCGGCGACGCCGTAGATGAGGACGGTACCGCCGTTCCTGGTGAGACCGACGCACGCATCAATGATGGGTTGAGAACCGGTGGCATCGACGACGAGGTCGTATCCGGCTCCACCCGAAGCCTTTCGAAGATCGCTTATGCTTGCGGCGTAGTCGCAGCGGTCTATCAAGTGGGTGGAGTCGATGCCAAGTGACCGGGCCGTCTCTAACTTGAATGCCGTGGAAGCGGCCACTGTCAGGTGGGTGGCGCCGGTGGAGGCGATGAGTTGGGCCAGCAGCAGGCCGGTCGGTCCGGCTCCGAAGACCAGAGCGGAGTGGCCGAAGAGTGGCCGGATGACATCCACTCCGTGCGCGACACAGGAAGTGGGCTCCACGAACACTGCGGTGTCGATCGGCATGCCGTCGACCGAGAAGATCTGACGTGCGGGTGCCACGACGTACTCGGCGAAGGCGCCGGGCAGCGTCGTCCCCATGCCGTTCAGGGCATTGCAGAGGATGGGCCGCCCAGCGCGGCAGAAGTCGCAGACGGTGCAGCTGGAGTTGGGGTTGATCGTCACCTGCTCGCCAAGCGTGAGCCCTTCCACGGCGGCGCCCATCTCGTCGATTGTCCCGACCGTCTCGTGGCCGGGGGTGAGCGGGAAGGTCGCCATGAAGCCGCCTTCGTGAAGGTGCAGGTCGGTGCCGCACACGCCGGTCTGGATGACCTTGACGCGTACTTCACCGGGTCCGGGCTGCGGAATGGGAACGTCACGAATACTGAACTGGCGTGGGGCGTCGTAGACCACGGCCCTCATCGCAAGCCGTCCACAACCCTGACCACGCCCACCGACACGGGCAGTCGGTGCAGGTCGCGGATTGCCTGCACGGGATCGTCTGCGCCGAAGACCAGGGAGCCCGGAATGACGCCGTCGGCGCCAGCCGAGGCCAGACCCTCGACGGTCGCGGGACGGATACCGCCATCGACGAAGATGGGTCGCTCGCATCCCAATCGACGAGCCCGTTCGCGCAGGTCAACGACTCGTTCGGGCGTCCTCGGATCCTGATCGACCCCTTTCACGCCGATCTCGGTGCCCATCAGCAGGAAACGATCGATCGAAGCGCCCAGATGGGCCACCTCCGCCGGTTCTTCATGAGTCTCGACTCCCAGTGACGCGGCGGCACCGCCACTGCGGATGCCCCCGAGAGTCGCTTCGATGTCTGCGGAGACGCCGGACTGCACCGTGACCATGTCCGCCCCGCGGTCGATGAAGCGCATCGCCCAGCGATTGGGGTCGGTCACGTTGAGGTGCACGTCGATGGGCAGCGCGGTCCGTCGGCGCAAGGCGCTGACGAAGTCCGGCCCGAACAGCAACTCGTCCACATTGTGGCCGTCGAACACGTCGACATGGAAGCCGTCAGCCACCTCCGCGACCTGGTCGACCGCCCGGCCAACATCGAGCAGGTCCGCAGACCACAGCGATACGTACGCCTGCATCAGTAATCCGATCCTCGTCCTGTTCAGGCATCATAAACGCAACGATCCGCAACTTACAAGACAGAAACGAAAGTATCCGCAATCACCCTCAGGACGGATGGCCGCACGAGTCCCTGGCTGGAGCTCTTTACATGCCGTCGGCAGAACTCTACGATCCTATGATCGCAAGCAACCGCACCGAACCGATACATGACTCCGGTCAGCAGATCCAGCCGGAGAAGCGCGGCTCATCCAGGCTTCCACTGGCCACGTCGGAAAGAGGGCCAACCAGGCCAAGATCATCTGCCGCGATGCCGGCCTGAGTCCGTTGAAGGCGTTCAGGACGGCACCATGCAGGCCCTCCCAAGCCGTTAGGCACGATCGGACGGACGGCATCCAAGGGCGCGGACGCACTCAACCGCGGCATGCCCCGAAGGCAACCGGCTCACCGTTATCGACAAGGAGCAGCGTGGACATCGCGGAAGGGGGCAGGCCGCGACGAAGCGGTCAAGCTGGTGACTTGCACCGCCGGACAAGCCCGCTGAAGCAATGACCTATCCGCTGTCGCACGACGGTTTGGATCGCTGAAGATCCAAGGAGGTAAAAAGTATGGAGCTGCAGACATCACCAGCAGTGGTCGTCACCGGAGCGGCAAACGGGATCGGCAGCGCCGTGTCACGCAGACTGGCAGCGCATGGGACACGTTTGCTGCTGGTGGACCGCGATGAGACAAGTCTGACCAGGCTCGTCAGTGAACTATCATCCCAAGGAGCCGTGGTCGAGGGCCATCCCGCAGACGTCGCAAAGGTCGATGACGTCAAGGGCTACGTCGCCCGAGCGATGGACCTCTACAGGGACATCGACGGCCTTGTGAACAACGCAGGAATTATTGGACGTCTCGCCCCGGTCATCGAGTACCCCGAGGACGTCTTCGATTCGGTCATTGCGGTCAATGTCCGCGGGATATTCCTCGGCCTCAAGTATGTCTTGCCCTGCATGTACGAACGCGGCAGCGGCTCTGTCGTGAACCTGGCTTCCGTGGCAGGAGCCGTGGGTCACATCGATCACGCTGGATATGTCGCCAGCAAGCATGCAGTCAGCGGACTCACCAAGGTTGCCGGCGCAGAGTCCGCCGGGAAAGGTGTGCGCGTCAACTGTGTCGCACCAGGCCCGATCCGCACCGACATGATCGCCGCGATCGAAGCAATGAAGAGTCCTGACGACGCGACCGCAGAACGCCAGCGCCTGATGGACATGATCCCTGCCCACCGCTACGGCACCTCGGACGAAGTTGCGTCTGCCATCGCCTTCCTGCTCAGCGACGATTCGGCCTACATCAACGGGTCGACGCTCACCGTGGACGGAGCCTTTACGGCCATCCGGTGATCGCACCGACGCTCAGGAGCCGCCGACGATCCCGTAGGGCACCCTCAGGCCACCGACCTGGATGACGATGAACCGGTGTGAACCGTCACCGGCTACGGGCGGCAACAATGGAATGCGGCTCGGAGGCGAGCAACCTTTCTGCCGAGGCCGAACGGGCTTGCCGAGAGTTGCCGAGAAATGATCAACGGCCAGGTCGGAGATGAACCGACCTGGCCGTCTGACCTGCGGAAACGGGGTGGAGCTGAGGGGATTTGAACCCCTGACCCCCTCGATGCGAACGAGGTGCGCTACCGGACTGCGCCACAGCCCCAACGGC